>NZ_JAUBPI010000047.1:0-47425 GCF_036700645.1 Microcoleus sp. S36b_A4
TCATTAGTCATTAGTCATTAGTCATTAGTCATTAGTCATTAGTCATTAGTCATTAGTCATTAGTCATTAGTCAACAGCCAACAGTCAACAGTCAGCAGTCAACAGTCAACAGCCAACAGTCAACGGTCAACAGCCAACGGTCAACAGCCAACAGTCAGCAGCCAACAGTCAGCAGTCAACAGTCAACAGCCAACAGTCAACGGTCAACAGCCAACAGTCAGCAGCCAACAGTCAACAGCCAACAGTCAACAGTCAACAGTCAACAGACTTCCTGCTATGGTTCTCAAACGGTTCACGCCCCCCACTTGCACGCTGGAAATTACAGCCAAAAGTTCGCCTCTATGTCGCTGGGCGGGCCAACCGGTGTTTAAATCTTTAAGTTTCGAGCTGCGACTCGACGACCCCAGGTTGCCAGATACCGAACACGTTACTCTCAGGGGCGATCGAATTCAACTCGAAACCCTCCACGAAGCTGTCAGCAACTACGTCCAAAACTTGCTCGGCGAATCCCGCGATTGGGAAAGCAACCTCAACTCTCAAACCGCTCGTACCGCAGCAGGCCCAGACTCGCCATCCGCCGTGGGTAACGCCCTCATATTCGATCGAGCCGCCAACACTTCCGAAATAGCAACCTCCAACCCCTACTCTCTCCCAACCTCCTACCTTCCGGTTCCCCCCCGCTTAGAACCCCGCGGCTTGCTCGCCCACAACTTGTTTTTAGGCTCTTTGAGCGCCGCTGAATCCGGGCCAGTAGTTCCCTTGAGCACCCTGCAACTGTTTGACTTGGCCACAGCACTAGATGACTGCGCCGCCGAAGTGATGGCGCTTCCCAACCTCAACCGCGAGCCCCGACGGCCGGTGTCCTCACCCTGGCTCAAGGTGGCAGCATTGCTGGTCGCCAGCGCGGGCCTGACGACAGGAATTATCAAAATGCTCGATCGAACCGCCACCTCCCCGCAAACCGCCACAGCCCCCGATCTAGGACAGCCCCAGCTAGCTCCAGGCGTCTCCCCCAGTCCCCTTCCCGCCCAACCGACACCCCCAGCACCAACACCCGCCGCCACACCCGCTTTACCGCCCCTGCCACCCCCGCCCATCAACACCGCCGCCTCCCCCAGCCCCAGCTTGCCCCCCATCGCCCTCGCCCCAAATCCCCCCAGCAACAGACCCAGCCCCATCCAGCAGCCACCCCTGCTATTTCCCGCCAACGGCAGTGCAGCCAGCGCCCCACAGAGCGCCCCAGCATTCCCTCAAGGGCAAACAATCACTATTCCCGCCCCCGAAGAACCGCCCATTTCCGCCCCCCAAGCACCCGCACCAGTACCCTACGTGCTGCCCCCCCTACCGCCGAGACTAGCTCCCGCCGTACCGCCCCCCCTGCCGCCCTCCCTGTCTGCTTCCCGATTTCCTGTTCCCCCGCCCCAAACCTTCCCCAGCCCCATCGAGCCGATTGTCCCCCCCGCCAGTACCGAACTCCCAGCCCTTGAGGATGCTCAACCAACCACCGAGTCTGAGGATAACAACGAGGTGGCTGCCAGCAAAAAAAACCGCACTTTATTTGATACAATTCCTCAAGTTTCCGAAGCTAGAACTTACTTTGAGGAACGCTGGAAGCCTCATGAAGGAATGGAACAAACTTTGGAATACAGCGTGCTGATCGATGAAAATGGGTCAGTTCAAAGTATTATGCCGATGGGAAAAGCAGCAGCAGATTATATCGAGAAAGCTAATATGCCCTTAGCTGGCGAGCCGTTTGTTTCTGCGGTTTCTAATGGAAAAAACCCGAAAATTAGAGTTGTTTTGCGACCGAACGGTAGAGTACAAACCTTTTTGGAAGAGAGTGATTAAACGCTCTCAAACACATTATCCAGATGGGAAATCCCGGTTAATTGCTAATCTTAAACAAGTTCAAAAAAAATCAAATTTTAACTGTGCTAGCAGCAGCCAGCCTATTGACAGTTGCTCCAGTTTGTCCTACCCATATCTCTTGACCCGTGCGGGCAGAGTCACCAGTAAAAAAATTTGCTGACACTCGTCAACTGATGTGCATTGCACACCCTACAAACTTCCTTTTTCCTTCTTCCTGACATCCGTTACATCCGTCGAGCGAATCCGTTGCCGAACTTCCTTCTTCCTTCTATCCTTTACATCCGTTACATCCGTTACATCCGTTACAAAATCCGTTGCCGAACTTGCTTCTTCCTTCTATCCGTTACATCCGTTACAAAATCCGTTGCCGAACTTCCTTCTCTATCATCAATGCCCTTTTTTTCTATCCCAAACTTCTCCAATCCAATAAAAAACTGCAATCCCGCAAAAACTATATAAAAAATCTTCAATACTAGCACTGCGATTTGGTAACATTGCTTGCAGCATTTCTTCCGCAGCAGTGAACATAGTAAAAATTGCGGGTCCGAAAGGAATTGAATAATTAAACAAATTCATCTTTTTTTTGCCAGTTGCTCTATGGCACAAAAAAGATGCTATTCCGTACAAAATAAAGTGACCTAGTTTGTCATAAGGCGGATGAGCGAGAGGAAAGTTGACTAATTTCCCCGTACCTGCTAAAAGCATGATACTGAGAAGAATTAAAACGTACACAAAGCAAGCAATTACCCAGAATCTTTTTGAGAAGTTCATCTTGTTTTTTGCCAATACCGACTAGACACCAGCCAAGTTCGCGCCACGCGAAACTAATATCAAATTTGGTTAATTACGCATTGTCTTTGTAGCCGTCTACCTACCCGTAGCAGCCGCTAAAATTTAATTTGTTTTCACTGTCAAAACTTGGGGAGGCGACGCATCGGGCGGATAAATAAAATCCACTTCTACCAGTCGCTTTTCTCCCGATTCCATCTCTAATTTTACTAAAGGTTCCCCCTGCTGTCCCCGCCGCTGCACTAAATGCACGTACCGAGTTTGAGGCACTTTATTGTCATCAGTATAACGCACTCTAACCGTCCCCCTAAAAAAAGTTTGAGGTGCCGGAGGTTCTAAAAAACTCAGTCCTCCTGAAGTTAATTTGTCTGTCTTAATTGGAGTTTGAATTGCGACAGTTACAGTTTGATTGTTGCTGGTAGAATTGTATAGCGGCAAGCTGAGACTGTATTGAATTCCGTAATTGCCGTGGGCGCGGTATGCTGTATCTGGGTAGCGGAGTAGCATTCTCGCACTTTGCACTTGATTTGTGCCCAGCATTCCGCGCGGGAGGCTGCTTAATGGGTAGGAAAATGCTGTTCCGGGTTGGGGAATTGCTAGGTTTGATGTGGCGGGGTTGTCGGAGAGAAGTGCTCGCCATTCTGAACCTAATGCTACACCGGCAACTCGGCCGTAAATTATTTGACCTTCCGTGATTTCCGGCGGTGTGGGAGTTCGATCGCGCGGCCCGGCTATATTACCATTGTCTAATAAGTTTTGCCATTCTGCTAAGTTGGGCGATCGCTCGTTTCCCTGTCCGTTTCCCTCTGGGTCAAGTCGGGCAAACATGGCCAGACTGGCAACATAGACTATACCATCGCTCCGTAACCGCATCAAGGTCGATCGACCGTTTAGCGGAGGTACCAATCCCCGCACCGGTATCGGATGATTCATCAACAATTGGCTTTTTCCCGGTGGAATAATTAATACCGGCTCAAAGTCAGACTGTCTCCTTCCTCTGAGAATATCATTCACAGCGCGGCTTCCCGGCCCCGCGTAAATATTGCTGTTTGAATTATCGACTTGCGGCGGCAATTCAATAAAAGGTGCATCGGGTTGACTGAGATAACTCGCAGCTTGCAATATATCTAATTTTACTGGTTTATTGCCCGGATTGTAAACAATTACTCCTTGATACAAGGTTCGCAAATCTTCCGGCGAAGGTGCGCGGGCTATGTGGTGGGCAAATATGTCGAAACGTCCTTGAAACGGAAAGTTTAAATGTGCGGCTGGAAATCTTTTACCATCTGGGGGAAATGTCGAAAGTAAAATTCCTTCTTGCAGCACTAATTCGGGACTGTTACTGTTAAATACTGGTATGTTGTCTAACTGTCCGGGGAGAGGTCGCACTTCTTGGATTTGAACTATTTCTTGAGGTGCGGGAGGGGTTTGGGCTAAGGGAATAATTGATAGAATTGGCAACATTTTTTGATGTTTTGATTTAGTCTTAGATTTATAGGAAACCGCAGATTAACGCAGATTAACGCAGATGTCTTTCAAGATGGTTTGCGACTTTTGCAGTTTGTTTTTTACCGCGCCCACTGTTGTAATATGTAATTGTAAAATTTGGCGGTGTCTACTTTATCCATTGCTTGAATTTTCCGCCCTCCCGTTTTAACTTTTGTGCGTCCTTGGCTGATGCCTTCTGTAACTATTTCGGTTTCCCATTCTCGCAGTTGGTAAAATTCGGGATGCGCTAAATAAGCAGTTGCCAAAATGTCCCAAAAATAGTAATCTTGAGATATTGCTAGGGCATAACACTGTCCTGCTAAGTCGGAAATGGGATATTTGCGCTGTTTTGCTAAGAGATTGGAAAATTCGACTGTCAGCGGTACATTATTCGTGATATCTAAAGGACACATGACAACGGGAATTTGGGTTTGCCAAATTCTCTCGATTGCTATCGGGTCCCAGTAAGCATTCCATTCCGCCGACATATCTTGTCCGGGTTCCATATCTTTGCTAACATTGCCGATAACATTGAGGGCGCCTCCCATCCAGACAATTTCTTGAATTTTGTTTTCAATTTCTGGTGCGATATCTAAAGCTTGCGCTACTGTTGTTAACGGCCCTGTTACCATTAATGTGACTGGTGCGGCTGCATCTTGCAAAACTCGCACCATAAAGTTTTGTCCGGGTTCTGATATTAACGGCGTGTCAATGGTTCCTTTTTCATTTAGAATGGGAAGTCGATCGACTGCAAAGGAATCTCGCCGAAATAACACCGGAAATGGGTTGAGTCCCCGCACCGTACTCGCCGCCACTGGAACTTCTGAACGCCCCATCAAATCAAGGATTTTGCGCGTTGCACTCACGGCCGGTTGAATGTAGCAGTCCGCAGGAGTTACAATTACTCCCAGAGTTTCGACTTCCTCCATTGTCATCAGCAACACGACTGAGAGATAGTCGTCAACTGCACCGTCGTGATCCATTAATACGAGTTTTTTGGACATTTTGCTTCCCCGGTGACTGAATTAGTGTAAAGTACAAATATTAATTTTTTTGTGCGAAAAACACAACTGCCTCAACTATATGAATACAGTATCACCTTACGGCTCTTGGAAATCACCTATTTCTTCCGATTTAATTGTTTCTGGAACTGTCGGGCTCGGACAAATTGCTATTGACGGCGATGATATTTACTGGGTTGAGGGAAGACCTTCGGAAGCGGGAAGAAGCGTCCTCGTGCGGCGCACTCCTGATGGTAAAATCAGCGACGTGACACCGCATCCTTTTAATGTTCGCACTCGCGTTAACGAATACGGCGGCGCTGCTTTTGCAGTTGCTGGCGGTGTTGTCTATTTTTCTCATTTTGCCGACCAACGTATTTATGTTCAAACATTAAATTCTCAACCCAAACCTCTGACTCCTGCTGCTAATTGTCGCTATGCAGATGCGATAGTTGACAAGCAAAGAAATCGCCTGATTTGCGTGCGCGAAGACCACGCAGGTGAGGGCGAACCTGTTAATACTATTGTTAGCATTAATTTAGATAACGGCGAAGATATTCAAATCTTAACTCAGGGCAATGATTTTTATGCTTCCCCTCGTTTAAGTCCAGACGGTTCTCTACTTTCCTGGATTTGTTGGAACCATCCAAATATGCCGTGGGATGGCACAGAATTGTGGGTGGCAGAAATTAAGGCTGACGGTTCTTTAGGTGAAAAATACTTAGTTGCTGGCGGGGTTGAGGAGTCGATTTTTCAACCGGAATGGTCGCCCGATGGAGTTTTGTATTTTGTTTCTGACAAGTCTAACTGGTGGAACTTCTATAGAACCGTCAATCCCCGCTTGCCGAGGGAACAGCAAGATGTTGAACCTCTGTGCGAAATGGCGGCTGAATTCGGACTTCCTCAGTGGGTTTTTGGAATGTCTACTTATGCCGTTGTCTCGGAAAGCAAAATTATTTGCACCTACACTCAGCAAGGCCTGTGGTATTTAGCGAGTCTAGATTTAACGACAAAGCATTTGGCAACTATTGAGACTCCTTACACCGATATTTCCTGCGTCAAAGCGCAGGGACAAATAGTTGTTTTTCTGGCAAGTTCACCGACTGAATCTACTGCTATTGTAAAATTAAATTTAGCAACAAGCAAAGTAGAAATCTTGCGGCAATCGAGCACCTTAAGCATCAATCCGGGTTATATTTCTGTACCGGAACCAATTGAATTCCCCACGGAAAACAATTTGACTGCTTTCGGTTTCTTCTATCCCCCGAAAAATCAAGATTTCGCAGCACCTGCGGGTGAAAAACCGCCGCTTGTTGTCAAAAGTCACGGCGGCCCCACTGCTGCTACTTCTAGCAGCATGAATTTGAAAATTCAATATTGGACGAGTCGCGGTTTTGCCGTGCTCGATGTTAATTACGGCGGGAGCACTGGTTACGGCCGAGAATACAGAAAAAGACTGCAAGATAGTTGGGGAATTGTCGATGTTGACGACTGCGCTAACGGTGCTAAATATTTAGCTCAAAATGGTTTAGTTGATGGCGAAAGAATGGCGATCGCCGGAGGCAGCGCAGGGGGGTACACTACTCTGTGCGCTCTTATTTTCCGCGATGTGTTTAAGGCCGGTGCGAGCTATTATGGAGTTAGCGATTTGGAAGCTTTGGCAACGGATACTCACAAATTTGAAGCGCGCTATCTGGATGGATTAATCGGGCCTTATCCTGAAAGAAAAGATTTGTATGTACATCGTTCGCCCATTCATTCCGCCGAACGTTTATCTTGTCCCGTTATCTTCTTTCAAGGATTAGAAGATAAAGTGGTTCCGCCTAATCAAGCGGAAATGATGGTAGAGATATTGAAAGCTAAAGGTTTGCCGGTTGCTTATGTTGCTTATGAAGGGGAACAGCACGGTTTTCGCCGCGCTGAAAATATTAAAAGAACTCTTGACGGCGAATTCTATTTCTATTCGCGGGTGTTTAAGTTTGAGTTAGCTGAACCTGTGGAGAAAGTGATGATTTTCAATCTATAGAAAACATTAGTTTGCAGTTGCTCGGTTTTTCCTAAAACGCACCTGCAAGCTATATCATAATTCACAAATTTTTACTGTGATTTTGTTCACAAATTTTGCTGTTTACTATCACATCTTGAAAGGCAATACAGCTTAAAATTTTATAGTGCGATCGCCTTTTGTTGCAGCAGAAACGCCCGATCGCGCGATGGTCGAGTAGAGAGTCAATTACTATGCAAACTCCTGTCCACCTGATTCCATCTGCTTTGGGCGAGCTGTTTGCCGAAGTGAATCAAAATGGCTACATTACTCTAGCCGATAGGTACGGTTTGATGGCTGCTATTTTTGACGAAAATTTGACTGAGGAAGACAAACGCTCGATCGATCGGCTGCTGCGCTCTGTGTGCCGGGGAAGGATAAAATTAGTTAACGAACTGTCTATGATCAGATAAGTGCAGATAATTTTCCTTGACGATAATTTTTAAAATCTCCACAATCAAAAAAAGTCCTAATTGTCTCATAATTAGGACTGCGAGCGAGGAAACCATTTTTAATTTTTGATCGATATAGAACTTACAAAAAAAAAGGTTGGGCGCGCGAATTATAGTCGTAGGGTGCGGTGCACCTTACATAATTAGATTCTGGCCCAACAAGTGAACAAGTTTAACGTGCAGGTATAGTTGTCGCCAACTGTAACTTGCTCAAACTTTCTTCAGGCTGAACATCCATGTGATAGCTGAGTGCCGAAGGAATCCCGAGTACGCAGCACGGAAAATTATTGCCTAGTTCCCTAACCAGCCGATGGTTGCCAGAACCACAGCCCAAGAACAGTAAATTTGCTGATTCTAATTCAACCACATTTCTCAGTTCTGTAGCAACCCGCCCGATGCGTAAATGAGCTTTGAATAAACCGCGCCATTCCTCAGCCAAACAGCGCGCTTGCCACAGCAACTTATCTGCTACCTCGTACTCATTATTTTGACCATAAATTGCTTGGAAATAATGCGGATCAATCCAAGTTTTTTGCTGGGAGACCGATGGGATTTCGGTGGGTAAAGCGAGTGCAGGTGCTGCACAATCAAGGGCGAATGTTCCCTCTAAATCAGACACTTTCGGCTGTGCTGCCAAGGCATTTTCTACAGCAAGTTTGCAACTATCTTCGCGGTAACTTTTTTGCGATTCGTCGATCACGTAGACAACTTGAACAGTGACTTCTTTAGTGGTTACTAAACGAGTTTGATGAGCCATCCAAAGGGTAATATCCAGAGCTGTTTGACTTTTGGGAGAACTATTGTAACCGACAATAAAATTGATACTTTTTGCCTGTTTTGTAACTTTGGATTTCTTAGAACCTTGCACTTGTGGCTCCGGCAGCAACACCATTTCTTCTGCTAAGTTGTGGTATCCCAATGCACTTTCAAAACGCGCTAACATTGTTTTGAGATTCACAGGCTTGACCTCTATTAAGTGAATTGTTTTGTCGGTTCGTCGGGCGTTATTCGTCTTGGGTAAAGTAGCGATCGAGAAAATTCAAAGCATAGTTGCGGAGTTCGTAATACTCCTGGGATTCCCGCAACTCTTGGCGATCGCGCGGGCGCGCAAACGGCACTGACAAAATTTCACCTATCGTCGCAGCCGGGCCGTTTGTCATCAGCACAATGCGATCGGACATATAGATAGCTTCATCCACATCGTGAGTAATCATCATTGCAGCTTGTCTATGATTTTCCCAGATGTCCAGCACCTGTTTCTGCAACTTGCCGCGAGTCAGAGCATCCAGGGCTCCAAACGGTTCGTCCATTAATAACATTTTCGGTCGAATCGCCAAAGCTCGCGCAATCCCAACCCGCTGTTTCATGCCCCCTGAAATTTCGTCTGGATATTTATCGGCTGCTGCCGTTAAGTTTACCATTGCTAGATGTTCGTTGACAAGACTAATCTTCTCGGGACGGCTAAGACTTTGCAAAACTTCATCAACTGCCAGCCGAATATTTTCCCGCACCGTCAGCCAAGGCAGCAATCCGTAGTGCTGAAATACCATCATGCGATCGGCTCCCGGTTTCCGAATTTCTTTTCCTTCCAGTGTCACCATTCCCCTGCTCTGTTTTTCCAAACCAGCAACTATTTTTAGCAGCGTTGATTTGCCACACCCAGAGTGACCGATTACCGAAATAAATTCGTTTTCTCTAATACTTAAATTGATATTTTCCAAAACGCTAAATTCGCTACCATCAGCATTTTTATAGGACTTGAACAAATTGTTAATTTCCAGAAATTCATAGGAATTGGAACCTTGGCTATTGGTGTTGATTGAAGTAGCAGTATTTTGAGTCATCTGATGTACCTGGTAATTGGTAGTTGGTAATTGTATATATCGCTTGTAGCTGAGTCTCGATCCCCCTAAATCCCCCTTAATAAGGGGGACTTTGAATGCTTTTATATCCTCTTTTTAAGGGGGACTTTGAATGGTCTTGTCCCCTCTTTCCAAGAGGGACTTTGAATGCTCCGGTTCCCCCCTTATTAAGGGGGGTTAGGGGGGATCGAGGAGCTAGGAGGAAGCGGGAGAAATCCAGAAGGAAGAGAGCAGATATCAAACATTAAGACTGAAAAAAAGACTGAGGGCGGTTGGCTCGAATTTCAAAACTATTCAAATAACCCACCGGATCGCTAGGATCAAATGCCTTTTTATCAATAAAAAGTTCTGCAGGTTCCACTTGGTAATCCTCCTTCGGACAATCGAGTCCCATTTCGGCAACAATCTTGCGGTAAAGGTCGGTTCTCCAAGCTTTTTTAGCTAATTCCTCAGCATTTTTGGGAACTTCTTTAATCTGTCCCCAGCGAGCGGCTTGAGTCATCAACCAAATACTCTGAGACTGCCACATAAATGTTGAATGATTTCCCGGTATTTGAGGCAAATTCTTAGGAATGTTATAGAAAATAGTTGCATCTTCCGATTGTATAATGCGGTCTTTTCCGTCAAACCCTCCATAGTTGTAGTCGCCAACAATTGCCGGTCGCGTAAATTTGTCGATCGCCCCTTTTTTCGGTTTCGCCCCCGTAAACGATCGCTCAGTTAGCAGCGCCGATATTTCACTGCGATTTTCCGGCTTGCTGCAATACTGACAAGCTTCCACCATTGCCTTAACCAGCGAGTAATAAGTCTTCGGATTTTCCTCAATGAATGATTCCATTACTCCCAAAAGGCGATCGGGATGTCCCAGCCAAACTTCTTTGCCTTGCACGAAGGTAAAACCCACTCCCAAATTGCCTTGAATAGCCCGCGTATTCCAAGGTTCTGCCACCATGTAAGCCTGCATGGCGCCAATCCTGATGTTCGTTACCATCTGCGGCGGCGGCACAATAATTACCCGAAATTCTTTGAACGGATCGACACCGGCAGCCGCCGATATGTAGCGGACAAAATATTCGTAAATCGCAGAACTCAGAACAACTGCCCAAACCCTGTTTTCCGCTGGCTGACTGTCAAAAAAGGCTCGAAATTGTTTGCCAAATTCTTCTAAATTGCCGTTGTATTCGTGCCACGGGCGCAAACCGAAATCCCACATAGCTTTGTTCATCGTCATGGCGTTGCCGTGGCGGTGAATTGTCATTGCGGCGCACAGAGGTGCGTGGCGCGCTCCTTCGGCGCCAACTCGGGCGTTTGTGACGGCGCCAGATACAACTGGGGATGCGTCGAGGCGGCCGAAGATTACGCCGTCGCGGGAGGTTGCCCAGCTTGCTTCGCGGTTGAGTTGGACGTTTAAACCGTATTTGCGGAAAAAGCCTTTTTTCCAGGCGATCGCAAATGGTGCACAATCATTAACCGGTACGTATCCTACGGTTAAATCGGGTTTTTCTAAGCTTCGGGAATCGACAACCGGCTTTACGGCTAAGGCTTCTTCTGTGAGTCCTTTTGCCGATCGATCCGCGCTAATTCCACAACCCGATAAAGCCATTCCCGCCGCCATTCCCATTCCTTGCAAAAACTCTCGGCGGTTCCATTCATTGGAAAACTTGTCACTCATACCATTTTAGATTCAAGAATTGGCCATGACTAATAGACGAGCAATTGCCTAAATCTTCGCTCGATAGAGTAACCGCAGATTTAAGGCAGATAAACACAGATAAACGCAGATAATGTCAAGAGATGAGGATGACTGATGACTGATGACTGATGACTAATGACTCTGGATTGATCGATGCGTTACCAATTCCTGTACTTTATCAACAGCAGCGTCGAGCAACAATCCAGTTATGCCAATTACAAACACCGCTAAAAAGACCGAGCTCAGATTCAAACGGCTCCACTCATCCCAGACAAAAAAGCCAATTCCCACACCGCCTGTCAGCATTTCCACCGCCACAATCACCAGCCAAGCAATCCCTAAACTAATCCGCAAACCTGTAAAAATGTAGGGCAAACTTGCAGGCCAAATTATTTTGGTAATCCGCCTCCAGCGCGGCATTTCCAACACTTGTGCCACATCCAGATAATCCTTGGAAACGCTAGAAACTCCCAAAGCTGTGTTGATAATTGTCGGCCACAAAGATGTAATGAATATGACAAAAATTGCCGACGGCTCTGCTAAATTAAAAATCGATAAAGCTATGGGCAGCCAAGCTAGCGGCGACACCGGTTTGAAGATTTGAATCAGCGGATTGAGCGCCATCATTGCCGGTTTCGACATCCCGATCAGAAATCCCACGGGAATCGCAACTGCTGCACCCAGGAAAAATCCCACCAACACCCGTCGCAAACTCGCTAGCAGCAGCCAGCCAATACCTAAATCTCCAGGCCCGCGCTGATAAAATGGATGGAATATGTAATCTAAATTAGCGATTAACGCCTGATAGGGAGTGGGAATTAAATCGCTGTTGAAGCTGGCAACAATCCACCACAAGCCAAGAATTCCCAAAAAACCCGCAGCAGGTAACAAAACAGCATCTCGGATGACAAAGGGTTTTACACGCTTCCAACTTGCAACTCCTGCAAGTACGATCGCAGATAAATTAAGCTGTATGAACATTTTAATCTCCTTCAGAGTCAGGGCAGGTACAAGAATCTTGAACAATACCAACCTGAGACACTGACGAAGCCAAACTATCTTGTTCAGAAAGTTGGCTTTTCAGTCTCTTCTCAATGCCTGCGAAGTTAGCTGACGGGCTAGGACTGAGAGATGTCCTTCTCCTTAGATTTCAAAATCAAAAACTACACTCACATTTGGCAATTTTTAACTTTGCTTTTTAATTCTGTAGAGATTCGCCCCGAAAATTGGTTCCTCCGCTCCAGCCACACGCTTGGTTTGATCGCGCAGTGCTGAATTAGGCTTGACTTTTTAAGCCAATTTAACATAAGCTAGCACGAGCATATAATTCTGTCAATACGTCTTTAGGAGTAGCTATTTGCGCTCGGCTACGAAGCCCAAAAGTTGAGAGAAAATTCAAAAAGTTAATTATTAAAGTAATCTAGAAATATAAAATACGATCGCTTACTTCATTTCTATAAAAGCAATGATAGATTTTAGCCAAGCGCTACAAGATAAAATTGATATAATTGTCCAAAACTGGATCGAAGCTGTTCGGGGCGACGAGGAAATCGGCACCGCCAAGCAACTCACCTACGATTCCGTGCGCGACAGCCTTCCCATCGTACTACAAGCGATCGTAACTATGCTGTCCGAATCAGAAGAAAGCGACTTTCGGGCAGTTATACAAGAAAGTTTAGACCACGGGACTGTCAGGGCACAACAAGGCTACGATGCCGAAGAAATTGCGCGGGAATACCGCTTGCTGCGAACCGTAATTTTCGATGCTTTAGAGCCAGAATTGCTAAAAGGCTCAGCCGCTGAAGTGAACCGAGCTTATCGCTTAATTGACGCTGCCCTCGACGAAGCAATTGCTGACTGTTTTCAAACCTATACCCAGGCAAGATTCCAAGAACTAGAGGACTTGCAAAACCAATTGCAACTTACAAATCAAGAGCTGAGTCGCTTACTTCGCGCCAGTCAAGAGAATATATCTCACTTAGCTCACGAATTGAAAACCCCCCTCACCTCTATTATTGGCTACTCACAATTGTTTTTGCGCCAAATAAACAATCCTAGAGTTAAAGATTCGGCTCCCAATTTGGCACATATTGATAAAGTCCTCAACAACGGCAGACTATTACTTAGATTAATTAACGATACTCTCGAAATCTCGCGGTACGACACGGGACGCATAAAATTGCAGCTAAGTGCCACAAATCTGCGATCGGCGATCGGCACTGTTGTCGAAATAATCGAGCCTTTGGCCAAAGCAAAAAATTTAGAGATCGCCCTTGAATGCGATCCGGTTCTCGATCAAGTTATGACAGATTACTTGCGCTTGCAGCAAATTATCACCAACTTGGTGAGTAACGCCATTCGCTACACCCAAGCTGGTACTGTTACCATAAAAACCGAATTATTGCCAGACCAACATTGGAGTATCTGCATCACCGATACAGGCATTGGCATTGCTTCAGAAGACTGCGATCAGATTTTTCAGCCATTTTTTCGGGCCAACAACTCCCTGGGTTCTGTGATGCCTGACAGTACCGGCTTAGGGCTAGCAATTGTCGCTCGATTAGTCAACCTCTTGCAAGGTAAAATCGAATTAGTTTCTGAAGTAGGAGTTGGCACCTCCTTCACTGTAATTTTCCCCTTAGAATTGGATGGAGTTTAGATTACTGTTAACTGTTGACTGTTGACTGTTAATTGTTGACTAATGACTAATGACTTCTTTAAATCAGAAACCGAAGAGTTACATAAACAGCCGCAGCCACCAATTGCACAGCCATCACAGGAAGCCCGTAACGCAGAAAAGTTTGAAAAGAAATCCGGCGTCCGTGCTGTTCAGAAATTCCCGCTGCCACTATATTAGAAGAAGCTCCTACCAAAGTGCCATTTCCTCCTAAAGTTGCTCCATACATCATCGCATAAAACAGCGGCAGCACAGCAGGTGGAAACTGCCCTGCAAAATCCGGCGCCAGCACTTCTGCCGGTGCAAGCCCGACATTGACAACATACTGTTTTAGCAGCGGCACCATTGCCACTACCAGCGGAATATTTGGCACTACGCTCGACATCAAACCCACAAAAAATAACAAAACTAAAGAACCAAGAAAAATATTCTTACCTAAAATCATGGCTAATATTCCAGATATACTGCCGATTACTCCGGTTTTTTCTAAACCGCCAATCAGCACAAAGATAGACATAAAAAATAGCAGCGTGCTCCAATCTAAATCCCGCAAAATATTATTAACAGAATCAATTTGGGAATGGTGAGCTAAAAGCATTGCCAAAGCAGCCCCCAACAAAGCAACGGCTGCCGGTGAAATAGGCACGGGCAGAGACTCTCCTATTACAAAAAAAGTCAGCACGAAAGCTATAATTAAGCCGCCTACTGCTAAGACTCGCGGGTGATTGATTTTTGGGTGGGGCAAATGTTCCAAATCGTCTAAGTTCTTGTGCCAAATTTCGCGGAACAGCCAAGGCAACATAACTACTATCACTCCTACTGCAATTGCCCCGCCCAAACTTAACTTTACTAGGTAATCTGCAAAGCTCATGTTAATAGCATCACCGACAATGAATGTCGCCGGATCGCCCACGATTGTCAGCAGTCCCGAACTGTTAGCCACAAATACCATTAAAATCAGTAACGGCACAAAATCTACACCGACTTCTTCTGCCATTGGTGGAATTAATGGTGCTAGCAGCATGACTGTCGTGGCATTGGGCAAAACTGCACAAATTGGCGTAGTAATTGCAACAATACCCAGCAATAGATTTTTGCCTTTGCCTTTAGCCAAAAGCACCATTTGAGTTGCCAAGTATTCAAATACTTTGGTAGGCTCAAAGGCTCTCACCATTACCATGACTCCGAAGAATAAGCCCAGCGTGGCGTGACTGCGACCGATATATTCGATCGCGTTGTTTAACGTCATCACGTGGGTAAAAACCAGAATCACCGCTCCCAGAAATGCCGCAACTGTGAGGTGTATCCATTCTGTAATTATTAAGAAAATTACACATATAAATGTTGTTGCAGCAATCACAGCTTGCACGTTTTCCATTTAGTCCCCTAAAAAAAATAAAACTTAAAAATTAAAAACTCTCGGTTCGAGTGAATATACTACTTTATGGCTCTTCTGTCAATAAATTTAAGTGCTGATTTTGGCAGCAACAAGCTGGAAGTGACTCATCAAGAGCTCTCCGGTACACGGAAAAAATAACCTCAAAACTACTTCTTTTGGGAGGGTCGCGATCGCCAGAAGTTTGATATGGCGATCCGGCGATCGCTCAACTACAATGAAGCATGGGCAATCTCTGCCAAACTCAACCCCCACGCAGAAATCATGGACTACAGCCAAGTGCTCGCCGAAAAAACCGATACTATCGTCCAAAACTGGATTGAAGCAGTTCGTCAGGATCGGAAAATTGAAAGCGCTGACGCCTTACCGCACTCAGCAATCGAGAATCACATACCTCACCTGCTGACGGCGATGGCCACAGTGCTTTCCCAATATCAACACAGCGAAATAAAAGTAATAATAGAAGCCAGTTTAGATCACGGATTTCTCAGAGCCGAACAAGGCTACGACGCCGCAGAAGTAGCCCGCGAATACCACTTATTGCGTCAAGTAATATTCTCCCAATTAGAAGCAGATTTGCTAGCAGGAACCACCACCGACGTATTCAGAGCTTTTCGGCTGATAGATGCCGTAGTAGACGAAGCAATTGCCCAGTGTTTCAATAGCTACGTTGCTCAGAGGCTGCTGGAACTTCAACAAATTCAAACTCAGTTACAACTCACCAATCAAGAACTCTCTCGCCTTGTCAGCGTCCATCAAGAAAACGTCTACCATTTGGCTCACGAACTCAAAACTCCTCTCAACTCAATTATTGGTTATTCCGAACTATTCCTGCGAAAAGAAAAATGGCAATCAGAAGTCAAAGATACCCTCCCCGGCATCGAACATATCGAGCGAGTATTGCGTAACGGCAGACAGTTGCTCCGCATGATTAATGACACGCTAGAACTTTCTCGCGCCGATGCCGGAAAAATTAAACTTAACCTGCAGCGAACTAATGTACGATCGGTAATTAACACCGTAGTAGAAATGATGCAGCCAATTGCTGATGCTAAAGGACTAAAGCTCGCTGTTACCAGCGACTGCGGCCCAACACAAGTAATCTCCGACTCTGGGCGGCTGCAACAAATTCTGATCAACCTGCTGAGCAATGCCATTCGCTATACAGAAGCTGGTAGCATCGAATTAAGTTGCCACCCTGCTGGAGAAGGAAATTGGGCGATCGCAATTACAGATACCGGCATTGGCATCGCCCCCGAAAATACAAAGCGCATCTTTGACCCCTTCTTTCAAGCAGGAGAAGCCGGCAAACAGCTCTTTCCTGCCGAAAGCACCGGCCTGGGATTAGCAATAGTATCGCGGCTCGTCACGCTGCTCCAAGGCAAAATCGAGCTAGTATCAGAAATAGGAGTCGGTTCAACTTTTACCGTGATTCTGCCCCTAGAAGTTAAAATACTCCAAGAAGTAAGCTAAACATTAAGTTCAAATTTTTACATCCGAAAATCCTATGCCCGCAGCCAACCTTAGCCCTTCCACCACAGCCTTTCCCCTCACCGCCGTAGTCGGGCAAGAAGCAATCAAATTAGCCCTGCTGTTAGCAGCAGTCGATCCCGGATTGGGAGGAGTTGCGATCGCAGGCCGCCGCGGCACAGCAAAATCAGTAATGGCCCGCGCCTTGCACTCATTACTGCCACCCATTGAAATTGTTAAAGATTCTTTTTGCAACGCCGAACCTAATGATATTCTTGCAGAACAAGCATCAGGCTTGTTATCAGAAAATGGCGGGCAAGATGCCCACACCACCGATACTAATTCCTTAACTACTGAAATAATTCCCACACCATTCATTCAAATTCCTTTGGGTGTCACCGAAGACAGACTCTTAGGTTCAGTTGATGTCGAACAATCAGTGAAATTCGGCCAAACCGTATTTCAACCCGGACTCTTAGCCCAAGCAAATCGAGGCGTACTATATGTAGACGAAATTAACCTCCTCGATGACAATATTTCCAACCAATTGCTAACAGTATTAACCGAAGGGCGCAACCAAATAGAGCGCGAAGGCATTAGCTTCCAACACCCCTGCAAACCTCTATTTATCGCCACCTACAACCCCGAAGAAGGGCCGCTGAGAGAACATTTGCTCGATCGCATCGCGATCGTACTTTCAGCCGATGCAGCACTCGAACTAGAAGAAAGAGTCTATGCAGTAGAACAAGCTTTATCCTACTCCCGCTCCCCCCAAGAATTCCTCAATCAATACAGCGAAGACACCGACAACCTCAAAACCCAAATCATCCTAGCCAGAGAATGGCTCAAAGATGTCAGCATTAAACGCGAACAAATTGCCTACCTAGTAGAAGAAGCCATCCGGGGAGGCGTTCAAGGACACCGCGCCGAAATATTCGCAGTCCGCGTCGCCAAAGCCGCCGCCGCCATCGAAGGACGCACAGAAGTTAACGCCGAAGACCTGCGCCGCGCCGTAGAATTAGTCATCGTACCCCGCGCCACCATCATCCAAACTCCCCCAGACGAAAACTCTCCTCCTCCTCCCCCTCCACCGCCTCCCCAAAAGCAGTCAGAACAAGAACAAGACGAACCAGAAAACGAGCAAGAAGACGAAGAAGACCAAGAGGATGAAGACAACCCGGAACCTGAAGAAGAACCAGAAAAAGATACCATTCCCGAAGAATTTCTCTTCGACCCCGAAGGCGTAATTCTCGACCCCAGCGTGCTTTTATTCGCCCAACAATCCGCCAACAAACAAGGCAAATCGGGCAGCCGCAGCACCATTTTCTCGGAAGATAGAGGCCGTTACGTCAAGCCAGTATTACCCAAAGGCCCCGTCCGCCGCATCGCCGTTGACGCCACCCTCAGAGCCGCCGCACCCTACCAAAAAGCCCGCCGCGACAGGAATTCAGATCAGGAATCCACCGCCGGATCAATCACAAATAGAGAGAAGCGTGTATTTGTGGAACAGGGAGACATTCGGGCGAAGCGTTTGGCCAGAAAAGCTGGAGCTTTAGTCGTATTTGTCGTCGATGCTTCGGGTTCGATGGCCCTCAACCGGATGCAGTCTGCCAAAGGTGCAGTCATGCAGCTACTCACAGAAGCTTATCAAAGCCGCGACCAAGTTGCTCTCATTCCCTTTCGCGGAGAACAAGCAGAAGTGCTGCTACCGCCGACTCGCTCGATAGCCTTGGCCCGCAAGCGTTTGGAACGGTTGCCCTGCGGCGGCGGTTCTCCCCTGGCCCACGGTTTGACTCAAGCAGTGCGGGTGGGAGTCAACGCGCGGCAGTCTGGAGATATCGGTCAAGTTGCGATTGTCGCCATTACCGACGGACGCGGTAATATTCCTTTGGCTCGTTCTTTGGGCGAACCGATTGTAGATGGAGAAAAGCCTGATATTAAGAAGGAATTGTTAGAAATTGCTGCCAAAATTCGTGGGTTGGGAATGCAGTTGCTGGTGATTGATACCGAGAGCAAGTTTATTTCGACTGGCTTTGCGAAGGAATTGGCCAAGACTTCTGGAGGGAAATACTATCACTTGCCCAAAGCTACCGAACAGTCGATCGCAGCTATGACTAAAAATGCTCTGCGCGACGCGATCGGCTAAAATCCTGATAGCCACATTTATCTGCGTTTATTCGCGTTTATCTGCGGTTAAAAATCCAAAAATTAGACTTTTTGCCAAAAAAAGTCTAATTTTTAACTCTCACTCTCCGGCGACTCAGGGCCAGCGAACCGGCAACTAAACCCAACCCTACCACCGCCGAAGGCTCAGGAATTCTTACGGGCAGAGGTACGCGGTTTGCCGTCCCCCGGTTCGGGGTTGAAGAACTTGTACTTTGGGGGAGTTGACCGGTCTGAGCCAGCAGCAAATTTTCTGAACCCTGCCATGAAGCAGCGGTAGAAACGGCTCGGACATTAGCTGCAACGGCAGCTTGACCGCCGGAAATAACGGCGACAGCCAATAAAATTCCGGCTGTAGGTGGCAATAATTTGCGCTCAAGAAATGTGGGCATTGGACATTACCTATTTAGCAGTTTGTCGATAGAATTCGATCTATTCATTAATTTTCTCGGTATCCTGTGTCTGAGCTACCTTAGCAATTAACCGAACTGATTTTATATTTTATATTTTAGATTATTCAAGTTTCTGGTCCCTAGTTTCAACTAAGTCGCAAATCAAAAACCTAAAATCAAATGTGGCCCATGCCTCTAGCATATACTCCTTAATCCCCAATCGTAAATCCCCCCTCCAAAATTGATCGACTTTAAGGTAGCCCTTGGCGGCAGATAGCGCCGGCCCTTTAAACTCAATTATAGTTTTGCCGCGAGGCGCAACGCGGCGAGACAGCGAAACGGCACCGACTTGTACGCAGTCTATTATAAACAATCGATCCCTGGTTTGGAGTGATTTCACCCCCGTTCTTTATCAAATCTTTAAACTATTTCAGGTTTTGCAAACAAAGTGTAAAGCTGTCACAATAATAGATAGAAATTCTCAGCCAAAATTAGGTAAATCCTCGTGAGTAACACTAGCAATTTCCGCGAAGCCGTGCGCGAGGCCAAAAACCACGCGCTGGTAGGCCCGAACGTCATCTCCAACGCTCTCCCCTTCGTGGGCGGCGGACTTGTCTTAACTGCTGTCGGCACCTACGGGGGCCTCGGAGTGATCCGCAACTATCCTGGGATCTTCTTTCCCACCTTCATTGCTGCGATCGTCGTAGAATTAATTCTCTTCTTCATCGCCCGCGGCGCCGCCGAACAAGGCAACAAAAACACCGCTTTGCCCCTGCTGGCAACCTACAGCCTGCTTTCCGGCTACACTCTCAGCGGATTGGTATTTACAGCCCTCAGAACCCAAGGCGTCGGCATCTCCGGCATCGCTTTTGCAGCCCTCGGATGTGGCATTACCTTTATCGCCGCCCGCCAAATTGGCTCCAACCTTTCTGAACAAGACGGCATGGCCCTCACCAAAACTATCAGTTTAGGTGTCATTGCTTTGTTAGTCGTCGTTGGCGGTCAGTTTCTGCTCTCTCTATTTGGCGTCTACACCCCAACTTGGTTGGAAATTGGCATTTCTGGCATCGGGGTGTTTATATTTGCCGGCGCTGCGATCGTCGATTTTTACATATTACCCCGCAGCTACCGCGACGACCAGTATTTACCCGCCGCTCTGTCGATGTACTTGACCTACATCAACTTGTTCATCTTTATTCTCCGCCTGCTGATTGCTCTCAACGGCCGGGATTAATTGAAACTTTAGCTTATTAAAAAAAACTGCGGCTCGATCGACATCCGGCCGCGGTTTTTTTTATTAAGATTTGGAATCAAGATAGTCGTCCTCGTTTCCTCTGTCCCTCATACAAAAAACTTATATCATGTTCACAGCCGACAGACATAAGGTATAATTTTAATCTTTAATCACTCAATCAAAACTCTTGCTATCTAATTGTGTCGATCGCGATTTCAATATTAATCACAAATTAATTGGGGAAAACTCATGTACTTAAAATATGAAGATATCAGGAGAGTCAGCGTAGAAATTACCTCCCGGTGTAATGCAGCTTGTCCGCAGTGTCCCCGCACCGGCAACCCGATTTTGCCGGGGGCAGAATTAAAGATGGAGGATATTGAGAGAATTTTCCCACAAGAGTTTTGCTCTCAGTTGGATTTGGTGTATATGTGCGGCAACTACGGCGATGCTATGACTAGCAATACAACAATTCCGGCGATCGAATATTTGCACCGCATGGGAGTTCCTCATATCTCCCTGTACACCAACGGTAGCGGACGCAATCCAGACTGGTGGCAAGCCCTGGCAAAGGCGATGACAGGAGAACACGATCGCGTAATTTTTAGTATCGACGGGTTGGCCGATACTAACAGCATCTACCGCCAAAATACCAACTGGGACAGGATAATGCAGTCTGTTAATGCCTTTATCCAAGCTGGCGGAAAAGCTGTATGGCATTACTTGATATTTGAACACAACCAGCACCAAGTAGAAGCAGCGCGAAATATAGCCCAACAACTAGGATTTGTCGAGTTTGTACCGAAAGCTACATCTCGCTTTGTGGCGAAAGAGATTTATGAAAAAGAGTCCGAAAATCAACAACCTCAGAAGGCAGAAAACTCTCAGGTAGATGCTAAGAGCGATCGCCCCAACCAATCAGAAACAACTAATGCGTCAGCCCCTCGAAATCAAACACAGACGGCTGTTGGGTTGCACCAACAAGCTGAACACTGTTTGAAACAAGGACAGCTCTCAGAGGCGATCGCAGCCAGTCAACAAGCCCTAAAAATTCAACCTAATTTTGCAGCAGCCTGGAAAACTTTAGGCAATGCTGTTCAAGGTTTGGGGAAGATGCAAGCAGCAGCAGATTGTTACGCCAAGGCCCTCAAAATTCAGCCTAATTTTCCAGAAGTTTATGCTAATGTCGGCAGTCTTTATGCCCAACAGCAACAGTGGCAGCCAGCTAGTGCTTATTACCAAAAGGCGATCGAGCTTAAACCCAATTTTGCAGGAGCTTATCGCAATTTAGCTCAAGTGTTGACGCAGTTGGGGCAACCAGAAAAAGCAAATTATGCTTGGTATCAAGCTATAGCTATCGAAACCTCTCAAGCACCAGAAGCAACTCCTTCTGTCCCATCAAAGCCAGCCAACGAAGAACTGCAACCCCCATCCTTGGAACAATATAAAAATCCCCAAGGAGACCAATTTATCCAAGCTGTAGAAAAATTTGGTAGCCTAAACAATTACTACCGAAATGTAGAAATTAGCTGTCAAACTCAAGCCACCCAAGAGATTTTCATCAGTTTTGAAGCGGAACTCTGGCCTTGCTGTTGGGTAAGCCATACTAAATACGCTGTTTATAACCACACTTACAGACCGCAAATGCTGGCTTTAATTGAAAAGTACGGAAATGGCTTTAATTCTCTCAGAAATCAATCGGTGAAAGATGCGATCGCCAGAGATTGGTTTCGCGAAGACCTCACAAAAAGTTTTTCCTGTTCTAAAAGGTTGGACGTATGCGCTCACGAATGCGGTAAAACTTTCAATTCAACAGGTTCGCAGTATATATAAGAAGTCAGTTGACTGTTGACTGTTGACTGTTGACTGTTGTCACAAGATAGAAGGAAGAATGCGGTGAAGCCGATCGAATTTTATGTCACGATTCAGGCAGGTTATCGGGATCTATCCCTTGCGATCGCAAATACTCAGCTAGGCGTTCGGCTCGCTGTTGTAGACCCTCAGCTCGCTGTTGTTCTACTCTCAACAGTTCGCGCATCTGCCCCGCCACTGCATCCGGCAGGGGATAAACATTTCCCGACTCGTCGTACCAAACCAGAATTTCTTGCTCGATGCCCCCAATAAGTTGCTGAGATCGCCCCATGCCCAGTCCCACTTCTGGCATCCAATAGGGTTCGCCAATCTGCTGCCGGTAATGCCCGTCAATTAGCTTGTAGACTTCAAACGGTTGATGCCGATCGCGCCGCCAAAATTCGGGGTTGTAAATAATGTAGTACAAAACCCCTAACCCGGCATAAATCGACATTTTATCGTCGTACTCCCCACCGGGTTTGTGAGACACCATTTCCAATGCTACGATCGGCACAACCTCGTTTTCTTCCCAGACAGCATAGCTGCGGCGCGATTTGCCCCCTTTTCGGCGCTCCACCCCCAAACTGAGAAACCCGTCGGGGACGACAGGCACTTTGGGACTGATTCCCGTCGTGTGATACACCGCCATATCCACCCCAAAGTACCAATCCATGCGATCGGACCAAATGCTGGTCAGGACAAACAACAATAGGTTGGGTAGCAGATTCTGGTCTTCGTTATCCACAGGCGTATCGTCCGAACAGGGGAGGTCTTCGGTGGACGGCAAGCTTAATTTTAGTTCTGGGGAAATCATGGCAGTTAACTTCCATCGAGATCGTTAACCTGATTTTAGACTATAGCAACTTTTTGTGAATTTTGAATTTTGAATGCGGTAAAGTTTTTAATTCAACGGGTTCGCATTCGCACTATATCTAATCAGGAAGAAGCAATAACATTTTGTTGAAAGATCCCAATTTCAGCTAAAATCAAAAATACATCCCACAACTAGGAAAAGTAACAGTGGAAGTTCTAGACATCAAACACAATATCGCAACTTTGTCCGATCGACTGGGTACAACCCAGGACTATCTTTGACATCCCCGCACTTACAGCCAAAATTCAAGACTTAGAGCAAATCTGCGCCCAACCAGCATTTTGGGAAGACCAAGATCGAGCTCAAGAAACCCTCCAAGAACTTAATGACTTCAAATCTCATTTAGACCAATATCGCGGCTGGCAAACGAGCTTGGAAGATGCTAAAGCTATTTTAGAACTGCTGGAGTTAGAAGCCGACGAGTCCCTGTTCCAAGAAGCCTCATCGAGTCTTTCTCAGTTAACCCGTGAACTCGACCAGTGGGAACTGCAACAATTACTATCTGGGCCCTACGACGAAGGCGGCGCCGTTTTGACAATTAACGCCGGGGCCGGCGGCACAGATGCTCAAGATTGGGCGGAAATGCTGCTGCGGATGTACACCCGCTGGGGGGAAAGTCAAGGTTACAAAGTACATTTAATGGAAATTTCCGAGGGAGAGGAAGCAGGTGTTAAATCGGCTTCTTTGGAAATTGTCGGCCGTTACGCTTACGGTTATATGCGATCGGAAAAAGGCACTCACCGCTTGGTCAGAATTTCGCCTTTTAATGCTAACGACAAGCGTCAAACCAGTTTTGCTGGCGTTGAAGTGATGCCAATTCTCGATCGATCCGTACAGTTGGACATTCCAGAAAAAGATTTGGAAGTCACTACTTCCCGCGCTGGCGGCAAGGGCGGGCAAAACGTTAACAAGGTAGAAACCGCAGTCCGCATCGTTCACCTTCCTACTGGTTTGGCCGTCCGTTGCACGGAAGAACGCAGTCAGTTGCAAAATAAGGAAAAAGCTTTGGCATTACTCAAGGCTAGGCTGTTAGTGATTGCTAAGGAACAGCGGGCTTCGGAAATTGCCGAGATTCGCGGCGATATGGTGGAGGCCGCTTGGGGCCAGCAAATTCGCAATTACGTGTTTCACCCCTATCAAATGGTCAAGGATTTGCGGACTGGAGTGGAAACAACTGCCATCCAAGATGTGATGAACGGCGAATTAGACCCGTTTATTCAAGCTTACCTGCGGCAGGAAAATCAGTTGGTCAGTAGTCAGTAGTCAGTTGACAGTAGTCAGTAGTCAGTAGTCAGTAGTCAATGAGGACTTCAGTCCGCAAAAAAGCAGGACTTGCATTCCTCACTACGAAAATTTGGGTTTGTAGTGAGGACTTCAGTCCGCAAAAAAGAAGGACTGAAGTCCTGACTACGAACCAATTTTCTGGTATGATTTTGGGGTTTTGACCGATCGCCCGACCTTCAACAGGTCGCGCGGCCAAAAACCTTGATATGATAAAACTTGATCTACCGAACAAAAGGAGAAATAATGACCCAAGTTGTAATAGGCGAAAATGAAGGGATTGAGTCAGCCCTGCGACGGTTTAAGCGACAAGTTTCTAAAGCGGGCATTTTCCCCGACATGAGAAAGCACCGCCACTTTGAAACCCCGTTGGAAAAGCAGAAGCGCAAAGCTATTGCCAGAAGGACTAAGAGACGCTTCCACCGCAACAACAAACCCTAGAATTATTAGCACTAAATTGATTCGGCAGATATAATGCCTTGCGATTCTAGTACCGCAGCGACTCGGAGAATCACCGCTTCGCTGTAGGGAGCACCAATAATTTGTACCCCCAAGGGCAAAGCGCCGGGCCGCTGTACGGGCACGCAAAGAACGGGCAAGCCAATAAATGATAGGGGTTGGGTGAACAGTCCGAGATTGGGACGCACTAAGATTTCTTGTCCGGCTATTACCATTTTCTCGACGCCAATTTCAGGGGCAGCTATCGGGGTTGCGGGTGCGAGGATGATGTCTGTGTGTTGGAATATTTCCCGAATTCGATCGCGGTACCACTGTCTGAATCTCTGCGCTTGCAAGTACCAAGTCGCAGGGATCAGGGTTCCGGCTAAAAAGCGATCGCGCGTGGCAGGATCGAAGTCTTGAGGGCGCGAGCGTAAATTGTCTAAATGCAAGTTTCCCCCCTCGCAAGCGGTAATGATAAATGCCGCAGCCCGGGCGCGATCGGATTCCGGTATGCTGACAGTCGCAAGCCCCCCTATTTTTGGGGGGTTTGTTGTTTTTTCTCTTCGATTACCACAATCTAAGACATTTGTCAAGGCTTTAGCAACTATTTCTACAGCATCCATTGCTTCGGGTTCGGCCCCTGTGGCGAAATACCCGTCAGCAACAGCAATTCGCAATCCTTCGATACCTTGATTTAACTGGGGCGAACAAAGTTCTGGCGGGCGTTGAGTGCAAACTGGGTCACGAGAATCAGGGCCTTGCAGGATATCGTACAGCAGCGCGATGTCTCGGATCGATCGCCCAAACGGCCCCACACAATCCAAACTACTCGAAAATAAATAAGCGCCAGCCCTGGACAAACGACCGTAAGTAGGCTTAAACCCAAAGACACCACACAAAGCAGCCGGTACGCGGATGGAACCGTTAGTATCAGAACCGAGAGTGACGGGTACAAAACCGGCGGCGACTGCTGCTGCGGAACCGCCGCTGGAACCGCCGGCGATGCGCGTAGTATCGTGGGGATTGCGAGTCGGGCCGTAGTGGCTGTTTTCCGTGACGAAACCGTAGGCGTACTCATCCATGTTGAGCGTACCTACGAGCACAGCCCCGGCTTGTTTTAGTCGGGCGACCACGGCCGCGTCCTGGGTAGCCGGAGGATTGTCAGCGTTGATTTTTGACCCTGCTAGAGTAGTAATTCCGCCGATATCGAACAGGTTTTTGACAGCGAAGGGAACGCCTGCTAAAGGGCCTGGGTTTTGGTTATTTGCGATCGAATTATCTATATTTTCGGCTGCTGCGAGTGCGCTGGATGCAGTGATTGCAGTAAAGCAATTAAAAGCTTTATCCTTAACAGCAATCCGTTCCAAAGCAGCACTTACCGCCTCTGTAGCTGTAACGTTACCACATTTAACAGCCGCTGCCGTAGCAACCGCATCCGCCTTATCTAAAAAACATCTGCGTTCATCTGCGTTCATTTGCCCTCATCTGCGGTTAAAAATCTAAGGTTCAAACACTGGCGCAGCTTCGATTGCTTGAGGTAAAGGGAATTCAGTAACGAGTTGGGCGATCGCAGCTATTCTCTCGAAGTTTACCACAACACCGGGGCGGTGTTCCGGGTCTAAGGGTAAGTTTATCAGTTCGGCGGTGCGATCGACATATTCTTCTATATTTATCATTAGTCCATCCCAAACAACATCAGCGTTCATCCGCGTACATCTGCCCTCATCTGCGGTTGAAAATCTAAGATTCAGATATACGTGCGATCTTATTGTATTGTAATCGCGATCGGGCTGTCAGTTATTATTGCTCAGTTTTTTGTATTCCTCGGATTGTCTGATATCATCGAGAGGCGATATAGGTTCTAGTGGTTCATCAGGACAAAACTTTATAGATGTCTGCGTTTCCCAAGAATTTAAATTAAAATTAACTTCGATTTGAACCTTTCCTTTTTGCCAACCCTTGGAACCAATTTTGAGAATTTGACACTCGATTCCTTCTTGAGGAGAGTTCCAGTTTAGATCCCCTCCCCTAAGTTTCGTCTCTTCATTAATAGGCAGCTCTTTCATCAATTCAATTATCCGCTTCTGAAGTTTGTTAACTTCTACTGCATTAGCCTCCAATAATATATTTCTAAACTTGCTGGCTGCTAGCTCTTTAAACCGGCGCACCGTAAAAGTAGCTTTATTGAATAGCAAAACATCATCATCGCCGTCTAGTGTCTCATATTTTTTATGGGCTTCAATTTTTTCGTTCATTTTTTTACAAAATTCTGGTTCTTCCTCTTCAATACCATTTCCCGCTATCTTAGTCAAGCTCGTAAAAACATGAATTAACTCTTGGACTTTTCCCACTCAAACACTGACAGTTTGCCGCAACTTCTCAACGGCAACATCCAGCGGAGGCAAAGTAAACTCCTCAGCATCCATTAATTCCTTAACCTTCTCAAAAATCTCAACCTCCACCTCTTCTTGGTCTGTCAGCTTATCATAAAAATAAGGTTCAGTAAACCACTGTTCAAACGCTATCATTAACAATCCATTAGGCGAAAGTTCAAACCGCCAATACTTAGAAATTCTGCTGTCAACCACTTCAAACATCGGCGCCGGATTATGGATGGGATAATAGCTATAATTATCATTGCAGATGTAGTACCAAATAGTCCCTTTCCATTCTCGGATAGCATAAACAACATATTCCTTGCCTATAGTTAGCGGTAACTCAACCTTTCTAGTGTAACCGCGTGGCGGATCTATATATTCTTCAGGAAGAGATGCACCAGTCTTAGCAATACAACGAATTTTCATAACTTGATTACCTACAGATTTTTAGGGGCTGTTTTGGGATACTGTCGCTTGAATTTAAACTCCACATCTTGAAGAGTCTGACTGTTCCGAAACCAATGGACTTGTACGGAAGCTCCATTAATTTCAAAAGACTCAATACTTGTCATTTTATCCCAATCGTCAGAATTTCCGCCATAAACAGCAATAAGTCTCGGTGCTTCCCCCAACAATCTATCTGTACCGCAATGAATTACTATGCAATTACCAGCCTTAGCATCTTGCAACAGAAGTTGCTCCTGCAAATTTCTCGGACTCTCATCGGGAATAGCACCTTGATTCACAATTTAACAGCTTCAAATATTGTTTGTCAAATACCATAAAAACTAATTTTAGCAGGTGCAGTTTCTGCCAACAAGTTCCCCCGAGAAATTACATACCGAACCGCAGCCGCCTCATAATTGCATGATAACAATCCTCAGTATCCAACACAATTAAAAACCACATCGCGCAGAAGAACAATGCTATACTTTTGCTCAGGAATGACAATGGCACTTATTTTAACACTTGTAAACTTTATCCTTTCTAGTAGCCATTCAGCCTAGTGAGGCAAAATCAAGTCCTCAATTCCTTGCGAACCCCCTCCTTTTCCTCCTCTGCGTCCTCTGCGCCCTCTGCGGTTAAAAAATATTACTCACAAAAGCAACCTCTAACGAGAATCACCCCGCAGAAAGCGCAACTACAAATCGCCAATATCAGACAATCTCAAACTCCAGATTGTGATTTTTTACCAAATCAAAAGTAAAATGGTCAACCACATTAGTATTGCTCAATTCCAGATTGTAAAAATCCACAAAATCCGCATCAAAATACGGCCCCGCGTGCCAAGTCCCCACATCTAACTTAATAAAACAATTGCCCGGAATCCGAAAAGCAGCAATATCCTCTAAACTCGGTTTATAGCTATCCCCAGGAGGTGCAACCGCCATCAACCAATCCTTCCCCTCCAAAGAACCCAAACACTGAGTACATTGAATGTGTCGTGTAATTTTGCCAAACTTGCGACCTTTATTGTGCAGCCGCATAATGTAAAATCTAGGAATACCATTTTGCAAATTTAACTGAGCATCCTCACCATCGAAAGACTTGCCATCAACAGCCGCAAAGATAACTTGACCGTAACTATGAAAATTCTCCGGTGTCACCCATTGGGCGGACAACTGCTTAGTCGAAATTAATTCGCTCATAAATCCCAACATCCCTAGCTCTATCCGTCATAAATATTCTAATATAAATAGTAAGACCACTGGATTTATACTCTGGAAACAGCCAGGAATAGGCTTTTCGAGTTGTTCCACAAAAAACTTAATTGATTTACTTCCAAATCGCTACAGACATAACCCATCATGCCGTTCCTCTTCCTTAGCGACCTTCGCGTCTTCGCGGTTCGTTAAAAAAATATTATTTAAGTTCGATCGCCCAAAACACCATTACAATTAATAAAATCAGCACACTGCTGCAAAAAACGAGCCGGAATATCAGGCCGAGCACCCCAATGCAAATGCAAATAAGAAGCGTGCACCTGACAAACTCCCCAACCTTCAGCAACCGCCTCAACTTCCCCTCGCTTGCCATACCTCCAACTGTGATAAACTGGATTAGTCGGTTCCACAGTTAAATGCGATCGATGAAACTCATGTCCCCAAACCTCATCAAGAGCAGTTAACACCGAACTATCCCTCACCGCCACAGCTTCTCGGTATCCCAGCGTCAAACGTTTTCCCATCGCAGCAGAAGTTTCCAACACTCCCACCCCTGGCCAAGAATTGCCATGGAAGTCTACAATAGAATCGCATAAATACATCAAACCGCCGCACTCCGCATAAGTCGGCATTCCCGAAAAAATAGCACTTCTTACCGCATCCCGAATTAAAACATTACCGCTCAATTTTTGAGCAAACACTTCGGGAAAACCACCACCAAAATATAACCCTTGCACATTGTCAGGAAAAACCGAGTCATCAAGGGGACTCCAAAATACCAACTCGGCACCCAACTCTTCCAACAAATCAAGATTGTCCTGATAGTAAAAATTAAAAGCCCGATCGCGCGCAACTGCAATCCTCACTCCAAATTGTTTTCCCAAACTGTTGACAACATCATCTTTTTGAGTTATAATGACAGAAGGGAGACTGTGCCTACACGAAAGTTGCTCTGACCCCTCACCCCCCTCATTTCGAGTTGCAGCCAACAAAGGCAAAAGTTGCTCCCAGTCAAAACTAACAGCAGCCAAATCCGCTAATTTATCGATCGCAGCATGAAGATTCGGTAACTCCTCAGCAGGAATCAAACCCAAATGTCGATCGGGAATAGTAACAGCCTCATCCCTACGCAAAACGCCCAAAATCGGTAAATTGAGCGGTTGGAGAGCATCTTGAAGCAGTTCCAAATGTCGATCGCTCGCCACCCGATTCAGCACCAAACCAGCGAATTTAAGGTCAGGGTTAAAAGAACGAAAACCGTGGGCGATCGCAGCCACAGAACCAGAGAGCCTGCTGCAATCTATCACAAACAATACCGGCAAATTCAGCAAATAAGCAACATGAGCCGTAGAAGCAAAGGAAAAATCATAATTGCCTTCTTCTTTTCGATAATTAATCCCTGTATCCCTGTCAAAATCCGTCTCGTGCCTTCGTGATTCCTGATTTTTTCGACTCACTCCATCAAATAGTCCCATCACCCCTTCAACTAAGGCATAATCGACATCTTGAATGTGACGAGAAAAACACTTTTTTACATAAGATTCAGACGTTAATACCGGGTCTAAATTCCGACAGGGGCGGCCAGTAACAAAAGCATGAAACATCGGGTCAATGTAATCCGGGCCAACCTTAAAAGATTGAACATTCAAGCCGCGACGGACTAAATAAGCTAAAAGGGCGATCGTTACAGTAGTCTTTCCCGCACCGCTGCGTTCGCCAGCAATTACTAAAGTCATAGTTCTAAATTATTTACAAAAAATACTGAAAACCGATCGGTTATAAAATTATGAGTATTGCTCTCGAACCTCTCAAATAATACATACATATTTAACGAACCGCGAAGACACGAAGACCGCGAAGGAAGAATGAGAAGAAGAGAGGTAATTTAGTGGCTTTTGGGAAGTAATTTAGAGTTTTGAGTCAAAGAACATTATTAATTCAAAACTCATAACTTCTAACTCATAACTTCTAAAAAAGTAGGGCAGACATTGCCTGCCCCACTGAATATTAACTCAATCCTTATTCCTTCTTCCGACGGACATCGAACTGACATCCGTTACATCCGCTACACAATCCGTTGCCGAACTTCTCTTTACCGCTTAGCCAACTTCAGCATTTGAGCCGTCACTGCCAAACTTTCTTCGTAAAGCACATCTCGGCCCCAACTCTGCAAGTGCTGGCCCAGCAACTGTTCCGTTACCTGATCGAACAGAGGACTCACCTGGTTAAACCGATCGGTTTGAGCGCCACCCTTCGTTTCCATCCGCATACAGCCGCCCGCTTCCGAACACAGAACTGTACCACAGTCAGCCTTTTCGTTGGTAGAATTCAAACGCACAGCAATCAAATCGCCCGCGACATCGCCCGTATCAGCAGTAGGAATAGCAGCCAACTCAGCTTCGACAACCCGTTCGTCCGGCCCCGCGAATTTAATTCGCTTGATTTGGTAATCGCCCTCTTCCTGTTTAAAAGCAACCGGACGCCACTGAAGCCGACTCGCCAGCCAACCCAAATACATCAGCGCTTGCGTAGAATTGTCCTGTTCGTAATCGATCGTCACCCGATCGATTTCCCGAATCGCAGCACGACGTTCCGGGGCGTCAAAAGCCTCAGCAGCCAACTCCTGCCACGCGGCCAACCGTCGCCAATTCAGATCCGCGATCGGAATTCCCTCCTCGATCAGACTTTGCATCAACAGCAATTCGGCTTCACACTCGGCAAAGCTGCTAGAGTCAACAATCACAGAACTGCTAATTGCCGCCAGCCGCTGGAACAAACCTCGATCGGCATCAGGATTCGCTTTCCACCACAGCAGCGTCGGCAAATCAGCGATAGTCAACGCCGTCACGATGCCGCTCACCCGTTCCAAAGCAGCTTCCGTACCCCGTAAGGTAATGTATTCGCAACAGATCAGATTGCCAGTGGTGCGCTTGTGAACCGGACAATAAGCAGCCACTTGAGCCTGTACGCCCGTATCTTCTCCCGCCGTCGGGCACAGAGCAATAATCCGGCAGGGATTGGCAGCCACGATCGCGTCAGCCACCCCCGAACCCCCTGAACCCAAACCACTGGAGCCCATCTCCTCGCCATTTGAATTTTTGCGAGCCACTTCTTCCCGCAAAGTCGCCAGCAATTCAGCATTAGGTTTGCCAGTTCTCGGCAGTCCGTAAGCTTTTTGAGCCGCCCTGATGCTAGATGCCGTCATCGGCCCGGTAATACCGTCCACCGGCCCGTCGTAAAACCCCAAATCCGCTAATAACCGCTGAGTTTCTTCCGGTTCGTAGACTATAAAAGTAAAAGTTGTTGCCCTACTAGCGATCGGAACATCGCCCTTTGACCCCGATTCTCTGTAACTTTCCCAAATTTGACTCAATTCGGCCTCTATTTGGTCGATCGACACATCTTTAGGACTTTGTAGCGAAACCAGAGGCGGAGCTTTCATCGGTGTCATCGTCATAAATCTTTTCTCCTTTCTTATTAGTTATTAGTCATTAGTCATTAGTCATTAGTCATTGGTTCTTAGTTAAGCAGTTCTTAGTTAGCAGTTCTTAGCTAATCACTAATACTAATGCTGACCTATAACTAAGGACTAATGACTGCTGACTAATGACTCTTAAAGTCTGCGCCACTTGCGACCGTCTCTGTTAATTAGCAGTTCTGCTTCCGCAGGTTCCCAAGTACCCGCTTCGTATTTAGGAACCAAATCTGGGTCGGTGGAGGATTCCCAATCCATCAGCGCCGGCGTTACCACCCGCCAAGCTTCTTCCACTTCATCAGAACGGGTAAACAAAGTTTGGTCGCCCAGCATACAGTCAATTAACAGTCGATCGTAAGCATCCGAAGATGTCACCCCAAAGGAAGAACCGTAACTGAAATCCATATCGACCGTCCGCGTCCGCAAATCCGGCCCCGGCATTTTTGCCTCAAACCTCAGCGAAATCCCCTCGTTCGGATGCACCCGCATAGTCAAAACGTTAGGAGTTGTTTGTTGGGCCGCGGACTGAAAGATTAGCAGCGGCACTTCGCGGAACTGAATCGCAATTTCGCTAACTTTTTTCGGCAACCGTTTGCCGGTTCGCAGGTAGAAAGGCACTCCCTGCCAGCGCCAGTTGTCAATCATAAACTTCATCGCCACAAAAGTCGGCGTTGTCGAGTTGGGAGCAACCCCCGGTTCTTCGTGATACCCCGGCACCTGTTTGCCCTTCATCCAACCTGCGGAATATTGACCCCGAATCGCTGAAAACTCCAAGTTATGCAAATCTGCCAAGCGAGTTGCTTGCAGAACTTTCATCTTTTCGGTGCGGATACTGTCAGCGTCGAGCGAGTTCGGCGGTTCCATCGCCGTCAGACAGAAAATCTGCATCAAGTGGTTTTGCAGCATATCCCGCAACGCCCCAGAGGATTCGTAGTAACCTGCCCGGTCTTCTACGCCTACTGTTTCTGCAACAGTAATTTGTACGTGATCGACAAATTGCCGATTCCAAAGCGGTTCAAAAATCGCGTTAGCAAACCGGAACACCATTAAATTCTGAACAGTTTCTTTACCCAAATAGTGGTCGATCCGGTAAACTTGCTGTTCTTGGCAAACCTGCTGCACGACTCGGTTGAGAGCTTTTGCCGAACTCAAGTCGCGACCGAAGGGTTTTTCAATTACCAAGCGGTGTTTTGCTGGGTCAACCAACATTTGAGCCGCGCCCAGTTGCCTAATTGCTTCTGGGAAAAAGTTCGGCGAAACTGAGAGATAAAATATGTGATTGCCCCGAGTTCTCCTGTCTTCGTCGAGTTCCGCTAAGAAAGCTTTGAGTTTTTGATAGCTTTCCGGGTTGTCAATATCGCCCGGACAGTAGTACAAACCTTGAGCGAAATCTTGCCAAAATTCTTCATTGCCAATGCCGCCGCCAAATTCTTCAATGCCTTCGCGCATTTGCTCTCGGAAGTAATCGTGACTCCAAGGGCGGCGGGCTACTCCCACCACGGTAGTTTCCGGTGGCAAGCGTCGATCGCGCTTCATCTGATAAATTGCAGGTACCAGTTTGCGCTGGGTGAGATCCCCAGAAGCTCCGAATATTACTAGAATTTGTGGTTCCGGCACTCGTTCTTTTCGCAAACCGACCCGCAGTGGATTTTCAAGTAGCGTTACCATTATTTATTTTCCTTGTTCTAGTGATGTTAACCCTGCCAAGACACCATGAGTGTTTGCGGTCATTTCTGCTAGTTTCTCGGTGAGAGAGTTAATCGGTTCTTCATACTGCTAGAGGAGGCCGATGATTTTGCTCTCTAGGAACTCAGAGAGGCATTAATCTCAAAAATCCTAGAGAGGATTTAAAACTCGGCATTTAAGAACCCAAACAATTATCTATTCCGATTCCTAAATGCTTCTGCCTTTCAGGATACAGATATCTGCCTAAGCGACGGGTGACAACTTCTGGACTTTCTCTTGCAAGGAATCCATCAGGGATTGGAACGGGGTGACGAATTTATCAATCCCGTCGAGGAGCAAGTCTGCCATCACTTGGTCCAAGTTGATGTCGATGTCGGGATCTTTGAGACTTTCGATCAGGGTGTAAGCTTCTGCAACATTGTTCTCAATCCGGGGTGCGACATCGCAGTGATCGAAACAAGCTTCAACGGTGTTCGGCGGCAAAGTGTTAACCGTGTCGGGGCCGATTAGTTCATCGACGTACATGACATCGCTGTAGTTGGGGTTTTTGGTGCTGGTGGAAGCCCACAGCAAGCGCTGTACTTTCGCTCCTTTGGCTGCTAAAGCTTGCCAGCGATCGCTCGCTACGATCTCTTTATACTTCTGGTAAGCTACCTTCGCATTGGCGATCGCCACTTTCCCCTTCACTGCTTCCAGTTTAGCTTTTGTGGAAATATCTGTAACATTTTTGAGTTTCTCGTCTATCTTGCCATCGACATTGATGTCGATCCGGCTCAAGAAGAAACTGGCAACAGAAGCAATATTGCTCACATCCAAACCTTTAGCCACCCGCGCTTCCAAACCACGAATGTAAGCCCAGAAGGTTTCGACGTAGCTGTCAACCGAGAACAGCAAAGTCACGTTAACGTTAATGCCTTCGCTAATGACTCGCTCAACTGCTGGCAAACCTTGAGCGGTTCCCGGAATCTTAATCATCACGTTTTCTTTGCCGAGGGCTTGGTAATAGCGCATGGCTTCGCTAATCGTGCTTTCTGTGTCGTTGGCGATCGTCGGTGGTACTTCAATGCTAATGTAGCCGTCCAAACCCTTCGACTCTGCGTAAACTGGGGCGAAGATGTCGCAAGCGTTGCGGATATCTTCAAATACCAGAGATTCGTAAATCTCCATTACAGATTTGCCCGCCCGGATGCCCGCTTCGATATCCGCGTCGTAAATCACATTACCCGCGATCGCTTTCTCAAAAATAGCCGGATTAGATGTAATCCCGCGCAGTCCCCGACTTTCAATCATCTGTTTGAGTTCGCCGGACTCGATCAGATCGCGAGTCAAATTGTCCATCCAGATACTTTGGCCAATTTCTTTGATTTCTAACAGGTGATTCGTTGGTGTTGCTGTCATTACTGTAACTCCTACAATTTGATAGCTGTTAATTGGGACTTGGAAATTGGAAATTGAAAATTGGTAATTGAAAATTGGCAATGGGGAATTGGTAATTGGGAGTCGAAAGTTATAAGTTAAAACCCTCTTCCTGACATCCGTTACATCCGTTACATAATCCGTTGCCGAGCTTCCCTCTTCCTGACATCCGTTACATCCGTTACATCCGTTACACAATCCGTTGCCGAACTTCCTTCACCCTTGGACTGTTCTAGGATTGCGCGATCGATCTTGAATAAAAGACTCGACCATCGCTACATTTTCTTTGCTGCCGATAATTAAGGGCGATCGCTCGTGCAGCTTGGTCGGCACTACATCCATGATGTCTTGAGTCCCCGTACTGGCGCGCCCGCCGGCTTGCTCCATCAAAAACGCCAAAGGAGCCGATTCGTAGAGCAAACGCAATTTGCCCTCGGGTTTTTTCACCGTTCCCGGGTACAAAAACACGCCTCCCTGAAATAAAATCCGGTGGAAATCTCCCACCAAAGCCCCGCCGTACCGGGCGCTGTAGCCTTCGCTGCGGTGTACGTAGCGAATGTAGTCTCTCAAAGATTCCTCCCACTGCCAGAAGTTGCCTTCATTAACGCTGTAAATCGGGCCGCGATCGGGAACCTTAATGTTTTCGTTAGCTAGAATAAACTCGCCCAAGCTGGGGTCGAGGGTAAAGGAATGAACACCCTGACCGATCGAATAAACCAGCATGGTACTCGGGCCGTAGAGCACATAACCAGCGGCAATTTGTTTGTGTCCATGTTGCAGCAAGTCGGAAGCAGAACCATCTGCATCGTCCCCCTCTTGCTTGCGGATGCTGAATATGGAGCCTACATTGAGATTGATGTCAAGATTGGAAGAACCGTCTATGGGGTCGTAGAGCAGACTGTAACGCCCGATCGGACAATTTTCGGGAATGTAGTAGGGTTTTTCCATTTCCTCCGAAGCCAAGCGGCAGACAAGTCCGCTTTGCTGGAATACCGAGATAAACACTTCATTGGCATAGATATCCATCTTTTTGACGGATTCTCCCTGCACGTTCGTAGCCCCTGTAAACCCCAAGGCATCTGCCATTAATCCGGCTCTGCTGAGCCGCCTCGCGATCAGCTTTGCCGCCAGCCCGATGCGATTCATCAGCGCACTGAGATCCTGAGCATCTGCTGAAAAGCTGTGAAGTTGCTGGAGTACGTGACGAGATAGGGTTGTGCAATCGCGGTCTAAGGCTTGCACCTGATCTGTCGGGCCCAGGCGGGTTTCCCCTGTCGGCGCGTTTACCATGATTTTGATGTCCTCCCTGTCTTGCTGCTCTGGATTTGGGTTCGATGGAGTCCTTGACACTTGCCCCTGAATCGGCTATGAGACCGATCGTCCCCTAACTTCTATCTTAGGGAGGGTTTTGCCAAAGGGCGTCGAACTTTAGGTGAATTTTAGATCCCATCGAAAATTGAGGAGTTCGATCGACTGTTGAGTCGAGAATTGTATCCAAAATCACTACTTTTTTTGATTAACCGCAGAGGACGCAGAGGGCGCTGAGAGAAAAAGTGGCGATAGAGAAGCCTACGAACGTTGGCTAGCATCTCAAAAAGACCGACAACTTCCTTTGCGCGAAGAAGATGTAGAACCTATTGTTAATTTGCCGGAATTGCTTGCAGGCATTTACGATCGCGCCGGCTATGATTATCGGCTCGATTACGATCAATATCCCGTACGTAAATTTTCGCCAAAGGCGATATGACACTCCAAAATTCTGGGTAAGCTATCCATAGAAATACGGTAATTGAAATTTAAGCAAATATACAGAGTCCCTCATTGACTTTTCTATTGACTTGTTTGAAATCTACTCAAACACTCAATTTGCATTGCATAAATTTTTCAAAACTTGGGGTTTAAAAACCCAAATATAAAATGTTTGTTGGGACTCATCAACCCAGGAGAATGCTATGGATATTGTCGAACAAATTCCCCATAATTTAGTCAAACACTATCAAATTAAAAAGCTACTCGGAGAAGGCGGTAGTAGCACAACTTATGAAGCCGTTGACCTCCAAACACACCAGCGAGTCGCACTCAAAGCTTTGTCTTTACAGAAGATGAATGACTGGAAAGTCCTGGAACTCTTTGAACGAGAAGCCAATGTTTTATCAAAATTGAATCATCCGGGAATTCCGCGTTATTTGGATTATTTTTATGTCGATACTCCCGACAACCGTTGTTTTTATATAGTACAAGAACTGGCCCAAGGGCAATCTCTAGCAAGTTTAGTCGAAAGTGGCTGGCACGCTAGTGAGTCCGAAATTCAACGCATTGCCACACAAATTTTGGAGATTTTAGTTTATCTTCATTCACAGAAACCACCTGTCATCCACCGGGATATTAAACCAGAGAATATTGTTTTCAAATCGCCCATCAATTCCCACAAACAAAAAGACTGGGAAGTCTGCTTGGTAGATTTTGGAGCAGTGCAAAACACTTATTACAATACTTTAATGCGAGGAAGTACCGTAGTTGGAACCTATGGTTATATGGCTCCAGAACAATTTCTCGGACAAGCCGTACCTGCAACAGATTTATATGGTTTAGGAGCGACGTTGTTGTATTTACTAACCCACCGTTCCCCCGCCGAATTACCAACAAATATACTAGAGAAAGATTTTCGCTCTCAAATTCAGATTTCTTCAGAATTTGCCGATTGGTTAGGAAAAACGATCGCGCCAGATTTAGAAAACCGCTTTCGATCGGCTAAAGAAGCGCTTGAATCTCTTCGCAATCCTCGAATAGTTAACGTTAAATCCAATCCGACGCAATGGAAAAAGCGCCTCAAAATAGGAATTGCTGCTATCGCTACTGTTGCTGTTTTCAATCACTTTAAATATCCCATCCTCAACCGGATTGGATTTACCCCCAATGCAGTTGTCCAGGCTGTTGAACGGGGAGATACTAAAACTGTTAGGCATTATCTGGATCTTGGCATTAATGCTAATAGCAGGGTAAATAATCAGAATTTACTACACTTTGCTGGGTCAAAAGAAGTGGCAGAATTGTTAATTGCCAAAGGTGCAGATGTCAACGCTAAGAGTGCATATGGCTGGACCCCATTACACATGGCTGCTGTGTACGATCACATAAAAGTGGCACAGACGCTAATTGCTAAAGGTGCAGATATTAACGCCTGGGGAGAAGATCAATTTGGGGCGTGTAATAGTATATGTACAACTCCTCTGTTCTGGGCCCGATCGCCTGAAATGGCAAAGTTGCTGATTGCTAAAGGTGCGGATGTCAATGCCAAAAACAAAAATGGCTTGACTCCTCTACATAGGGCGCGATCGAAGGCAATAGCACAAATACTACTCGCAGCAGGCGCAAAAATTAACATCAAAGAAGACAATGCCCGAAATGGCAAGAGTACAGCTTTATTACATAACGCAGCCAAAATAGGCTTTAAGGAGTTGGTACAACAGCTAATTAAAGACGGTGCAAATGTGGCGATCCGCGATGACTATCGAAGAACTCCACTGCACTATGCAACCACAAAAGAAGTTGCTGCTTTGCTAATGCGGGATATCAACGCTATAGACCAATCTGGAAATACTCCTTTACACCTAGCTGTCGATCGAGGATCTCAAGATATCGCTGAACTGCTAATTGCTAATGGCGCAAGGGTTAACGTTAGAAATGCGAACGGTCAAACTCCATTGTATCGAGCGATCGCGATCGGACACAATGAGATTGCTGCACTGCTAATTAACAACGGTACAGATGTCAATAATATAGATGGATCTGGCACAACTCCACTGCACAAAGCCGCACATTATGGCACGGTAAAAATCTTAAAATTGCTGATTGCTAAAGGTGCAGAAATTAATATCCAGGATAATCAAAGAAAAACTCCACTGGATATCGCCGTAGACCTGAAACTTCAGGATACAGTGGCGCGGCTAATTAGTAAAAACCCAGATGTTAATAGTGAAGACAAAGAAGGCAGAACTTTACTGCATATCGCTGTCGATTTCAAACTTGAGGATGTAGCCAAAAAACTCATTGCCAAAGGTGCATTCGTTAATGCCAAAAATAACTTGCTTCAAACTCCCCTGCATCTTGCTGTTGCTCAAGGCTCTCAAGATATCGCTGAACAGCTAATTGCTAATGGCGCAAGGGTTAACGCTAGAAATGCGAACGGTCAAACTCCATTGTATCAAGCGATCGCGATCGGACACAATGATATTGCTGCACTGCTAATTAAAAACGGTGCAGATGTCAATAACAGAGATATATGTGACACAACTCCACTGCATAAAGCCGCACATTATGGCACGGTAGAAATCTTAAAATTACTGATTGCTAAAGGTGCAAAAATTGACGTTACCAACTGCTATGGCGAGACGCCGCTAAAGATAGCAGAAACCAACTGGAACCCCGACCGAGAAGCAGCAGCCAAAATACTCAGATCTCGCGGCGCAACAGACTAATTATCCCAAATAACCCCACGCATAAAAATATGGAAAAACTAGAACAATCGGAAAAAATCATTGCTGAAAGATATCGCATAATCGGCAAATTAGGACAGGGTGGAGTTGGAATCACCTATGCTGCTGTAGATTTAAACAGCAATCAAAAAGTTGCACTCAAAGCTTTATCCCTGCGCCTGACAACTGAATGGAAGAAAATCGAGTTATTTGAACGAGAAGCAAAAACTTTATCGGGATTGAATCATCCGGGAATTCCTCGCTACATTGACTACTTTCAAGTGGATACTTCCCAAGATCGTTGTTTTTATATCGCCCAACAACTCGCACCGGGAAAATCTCTCGCACAGTGGATAGAAAATGGCTGGAAACCAAATGAAGCTCAAGTTCGTCATATCGCCTATCAATTGCTAGAAATTCTAGCTTATCTGCAATCGCTGTTACCTCCTGCAATCCACCGAGATATTAAACCCCAAAATATTATTCTGCAAAAAAATGGGCGAGTCTTCCTAGTTGATTTTGGCGCAGTTCAAAATACTTACCATCATACCGTTACTGGAGGCAGTACCGTTGTCGGGACCTACGGTTACATGGCACCAGAACAATTCCGAGGAAAAGCTGTATTATCAACAGATTTGTATGGATTAGGAACAACGCTGCTTTTCCTGTTAACCCAGAAATTTCCATCGGATTTACCCAGACAAAAGCTGAAGGTAAAATTCCGCGATCGCGTCTCTATTTCTCCAGAGTTTGCCGACTGGTTAGATCAGATAATTGAACCCGCAGTTGAAGATCGATTTCAATCAGCAAAAGATGCTTTATTAGCGCTGCGAGGGGAACAGCCAAGCGGGATTAATCCCGAAAAAATGTTTAAGTGCTCGCCACAATCCCGAATTACTTTAATTGACGCGAAACGGTGGTTATTCATCCATATACACCCCGATCGTTCACCTAGCAGACTCAAAGGGTTTTTCCACTTCATTCATCTGACTTGTAAAGTTTTACTTCCCTGCTCTTTGCTCCTTCCAATTTTCCACTTATCACTAGGGGTGATACCCGTACCGCTGGACTCGACAGTTAGCTTGTTTAAATACATTGTAGCCGACTGGCTAGGTATATTATTTCAGCGATTTGTATTTATATCAATCATAGCTGTAATAATATTTACCGTATTTTATGCTTTGATGTGCTTGTGTTGGATTGATTATTATCTATTCACTAGACCAAGACCAATTCAAATCAGCCCTCAAGATATCCAGCGGGTAAAGTTGAGGGGAATTCATCTGCCATTGCTCAAAAAATCGATGACTTTTTGCGGGATTCGCGCCAAGTCGCGTAACTATTGTTTTGGCTTATTTTTGCCGCAAGCTGAGAAAGAATGGTTGGTAGGAGAATTAAATGAGTGTTTAAGTAAACTAAAATAAATCATTGTTGTCATCCACAGAGTTGATAAAAAAACCGTTTTTTTCTGAGTACGTGGATTAAATAAATGCGGAATTATAGAAAATTTTATGTACTAATTTAGGCAATAATAATCATCAGAAAATCCTGGATAGGGCATGAGAATAAAACTATAAAGAATCTCGATATTGATGAAATAGGACTGCAAAAGAGGAAGGCGATCGCACTTCTTGAATACGTAGCTAAAAGATTAGTTGAGAGTCGCGATCGCCTTTTCGATTGGTTATGCTTGACTCAGGGTGCTCCTTTCTGCCAATTGACTGACCAACAAAAATAAAGATGTTTGTGCTTAAATACCGTCAAGGCAAGAAATATCTCGCCCTGAGTGGGGTAGTGTCCTTAAGCTCCAGTATCTCCTAAGCGTGAAGGTTCGATTGATGAGTATTTCTACTCGAAATAAAAAAACTATCCTGTTTTTAGCAGCCAACCCCAAAAATACCACCCCTGTGGACTTACAGAAAGAGGCGAAGGAAATTGCAGAGGGGTTGCAACGCTCTAAAAAGGCCGACAAGTTCCAACTTGAGCAACAGTGGGCGGTGACACCCAGAGAAATGCAGCGAGCCATATTAGATTATAAACCAGAGATTGTGCATTTCTCCGGGCATGGTGCAGGAGAAGGCGGTTTAGCCTTGGAAGATGAGGCGGGACAAATTAAGCTGGTAAATGCCAAAGCTTTGGCAGCTTTGTTTGAGGCGTTTAATGAGTACGTGGAGTGCGTAATACTCAACGCTTGCTATTCAGAAGTGCAAGCTGACGCGATCGCACGTCATATTCCCTATGTGATTGGCATGAACAAAGCGGTGGGAGATCAAGCCGCACGAGAATTTGCTGTAGGTTTTTACGATACCTTGGCGGCGGGGGAGTCGATCGAATTTGCCTACAAGTTGGGTTGCGTTAGCATCAGCATGGCTGGTATTCCCGAAGAACTTACTCCGGTATTAAAGAAAAAGTCGGATTTTTCTGAGTTGGATGCAGCAGGGCGATCGCGCGATGCTTCTGTTAGCGATATAGTTGAGAAGTCGTCGCCTGTGGTGGAAAATGCGCGATCGATCGCCGCACCTCCCCTTTCTCTGCTCAACTTAGACAACCCCGAAGGTTCTGTGAGTTTGGATTCACCGCTATATATCGATCGGGCTCCCATTGAATCGGACTGCTACCAAACTATTGTCAAACCCGGAGCTTTAATCCGAATCAAAGCCCCCCGGCAAATGGGAAAAACTTCCTTAGTGCAGCGAATTTTAGACCACGCCAAGGAAAAGGGATATCAAACAGCGTATTTAAACTTTCAATGGGCTGATGGTAGTTTTCTCACCAATCTTGATGAGTTGTTGCAGTGGTTTTGTGGTGAGATTACCAATGAATTAAACTTAGAAGATAGGTTAGGAGAATATTGGAAAGGCGTTCTCGGCAGTAAAAATAAAACTACGAAGTATTTCCAACGCTATCTACTATCTGACAGCGATCAACCTCTTGTTTTAGGGTTAGATGAAGTCGATCGGATTTTTGTGCATTCCGAAATAGCCACCGACTTCTTTGGATTATTACGAGCTTGGCACGAGCGGGGGAAAAATGAGGAAATTTGGAAAAAGCTGAGGTTAGTCATTTCTCACTCTCAAGAAGTTTATATCCCTCTCAATATTAATCAGTCGCCATTTAACGTGGGATTGCCGATAGATTTACCTGAACTCAATCAGAGACAGGTAACAGATTTAGTGAATCGACACCGATTAAATTGGTCAAATCAAGAGATTTGTGACCTGATGCAAATGGTGGGCGGTCATCCTTATTTAGTTCGAGTTGCTCTCTACCAAGTTGCCAGGGGGAGAATTACCTTAGAGCGCTTGCTAAAAGTAGCTCCTACTGAAGAAGGCCCTTACTACGATCATTTACGACGGCATTTAGTTAACTTGGAAACAGATGCACAACTAGCAGCAACAATTAGACAAGTAATTAACAGCGAACAACCTGTAGAGATTAATACCGGAGAGGCTTTTAAATTGCGAAGCATGGGGTTGATCAAATTTCAGGGAAATGCTGTAATGCCATTGTGTGGTTTGTATCGTCAATATTTTCGCGATCGCCTAGCCTCTCCCCAACCAAATATTACTCCTGTGCAACAACCTAATAACCCATCAAGCTTGCTCGTAGAGAGTAATTTAGCAGCTATTATGTTCTCGGATGTTGTTAATTCCACCGCCTTATCGGTTGCCAACCAAAAGCTGACACTAGAATTAGTAAATCGAGATTTCAACATCATCCGAGGCATCTGCGCTAAATATCAAGGCAAAGTCCTTAAAGAAATGGGCGATGGTTTATTAATTTGCTTTCCCGAAAGTGCCGTAAAAGCAGTTGCCTGTGCGCTAGAAATACAACGAAGTCTCGCCCAAGCTGCTACAACCTTACCTGCGAGTCATGTCCTCCAACACCGCATTGGTATTCACTTGGGAGAAATTTTCTCTCTTAATAATGATATCAGGGGGGCTGGTGTAAATTTAGCTGCTCGTTTAGAAGGGAAAGCAGAACCAGGAGGAATCTGTATTTCTGAGACAATTTATCAAGTCGTTAAAACCCATTTATCTTTAAATGTGATTGACTTAGGAATGCAACAGTTAAAGGGAATTTCTGAACCTGTACGGCTGTACAAATTGATTCCTTGATTCTCGGATTTTCCCCTAAGAATTAACGATTACCTATGAAAGATTATCAATATCAAGTGGGAGGTAGCCTGCCTGCAAACGCCCCAACTTATGTCACTAGAAAGGCGGATGAAGAACTTTATCAAGCTTTAAAAGCCGGAGAATTTTGCTATGTTCTTAATTCCCGACAAATGGGAAAATCATCCCTGCGAGTGCGGACAATGCAGCGGTTACAAGCAGAGGGTATCGCCTGTAGTAGCATTGACATCACAGAAATTGGCACCTCAGATATTACACCAGAAGAGTGGTATGCAGGCGTGATTGATAGCATCGTCAGCCGATTAGATTTGTATGAAATTTTTGATTTAGATGAATGGTGGGAGCAGAATAGATTACTATCGAACGTTAAACGATTTAGTAAATTCGTTGAAGAAGTATTACTCAAGAATATCTCAGCAAATATAGTAATTTTTGTCGATGAATCGGACAGCTTAATCAGCTTAAACTTTAAAATAGAAGATTTTTTTGCTGTGATTCGTGATTGCTATAATAATCGAGCCGATAAACCCGACTATCGTCGATTAACATTTACGATGTTAGGGGTGGCAACTCCCTCAGATTTAATTCAAGACAAGCGACGAACTCCTTTTAATATTGGTCGAGGGATAGAGTTAACGGGGTTTGAATTAGCAGAAGCCCAACCTTTGGCAGTTGGGTTAGAGAGTCAAGCAGAAAATTCGCAAGCATTGTTAGAAGCGGTGTTATATTGGACAGGAGGACAGCCCTTTTTAACGCAAAAAGTTTGTAAATTGCTGCTCAATCATGCCAACTCTGCATCCATGCAATATCCCGCTGAGTGGGTAGAAAATTTAGTCCGAGAAAAGGTGATTGAGCATTGGGAAGGACAGGATGAACCGGAACACTTGAAGACGATTCGCGATCGCATTTTACGGAGCGAACAACGGGCAAGTAGGTTATTGGGACTATATCAGCAAATTTTGCAGCACAATGAAATAGCGACTGATGATAGTCCCGAACAAATGGAACTACGATTAACTGGATTGGTGGTTAAGCAGTCTGGCAAACTTAAAGTTTATAACCGGATTTATCAATCGGTTTTTAACCTATATTGGGTGGAAAAACAATTAGCGAATCTCCGCCCTTACAGCGAAACTTTTAAAGCTTGGATAGAGTCGGATTGTCAAGATGAATCGCGACTGTTGCGGGGCCAAGCCTTGCAAGATGCTCAAAATTGGGCAGCCGGCAAAAGTTTGAGTGATTTAGATTATCAGTTTTTAAATGCCAGTCGGGAAGTCCAACAACGGGAAGTTGAACGAGAGTTAGAAGCACAGAGACAAGCGAATAAAATTTTGACTCAAGCGAATCAGACGCTAATTAAAGCAGAGCAATTAGCCACCTATAAAGTCACTCAAGCCCAGAATTTAGCAAATGTCATCCAGGAAACTGCTTTTTCTAATGAATCATTTCGTTCAGGACAGATATTCCAAGCACTGTTGGAAGCATTAAAGGCAGGGCAAGCATTCAAACAACTAGATTCTTCAGCCGAGACGACAAAACATCTTAGAGGGCGAGTGATAGCTGCGCTGCAACAAGCAGCGTCCGCAGTAAAAGAGCGCAATCATTTGGAAGGGCATAGCAATTCTGTCAGAAGCATCGCCTTTAGTCCAGATGGCAAGATATTGGCTTCTGTAAGTGACGACAACACAATCAAACTGTGGCACCTGGAAAGCCAAACTCCCATTGCTACCCTGACCGGGCATAGCAATGCTGTCAGAAGCATTGCCTTTAGTCCAGATGGCTTGACTTTGGCTTCTGCAAGTGACGACAACACCATCAAACTGTGGCACCTGGAAAGCCAAAAACCCATCGCTACCCTGACCGGGCATAGCAATCCTGTCAGAAGCGTTGCCTTTAGTCCCGATGGCTTGATTTTGGCTTCTGCTAGCAGTGACCACACCATCAAACTGTGGCACCTGGAAAGCCAAAAACCCATCGCTACCCTGACCGGGCATAGCAATTCTGTCAGAAGCGTCGCCTTTAGTCCCGATGGCTTGACTTTGGCTTCTGCAAGCTTTGACAACACCATCAAACTGTGGCACCTGGAAAGCCAAAAACCCATCGCTACCCTCACCGGGCAAAGCAATCCTGGCTATAATAGCGTCGCCTTTAGTCCCGATGGCTTAACTTTGGCTTCTGCAAGCTTTGACAACGCCATCAACCTCTGGAACCTGCAAACCCAAAAACCCATCGCTACCCTCATCGGGCATAAAAATTCGCTTTATAGCGTCGCCTTTAGTCCCGATGGCAAAACTTTGGCTTCTGCTAGCAGTGACAACACCATCAACCTCTGGAACCTGCAAACCCAAAAACCCATCGCTACCCTCACCGGGCATAGCAATCCGGTCTATAGTGTCGCCTTTAGTCCTGATGGCTTGATTTTGGCTTCTGCTAGCAGCGACAACACCATCAAACTGTGGCATCTGCAAAGCCCAAAACCCATCGCTACCCTCACCGATCACAGCAATTCTGTCAGAAGCGTTGCCTTTAGTCCCGATGGCTTGACTTTGGCTTCTGCAAGCAGTGACCACACCATCAAACTGTGGCATCTGCAAAGCCCAAAAACCATCGCTACCCTCACTGGGCATAGCAATGAGGTCAATAGCGTCGCCTTTAGTCCCGATGGCTTGACTTTGGCTTCTACAAGTGACGACAACACCATCAAACTGTGGCACCTGCAAACCCAAACACCCATCGCTACCCTCACCGGGCATAGCAATTGGGTTTGGAGCGTCGCTTTTAGTCCCGATGGCTTGACTTTGGCTTCTGCTAGCCGTGACCACACCATCAAACTGTGGCATCTGCAAACCCAAAAAGTCATCGCTACCCTCACCGGGCATAGCAGTTATGTCAGAAGCGTTGCCTTTAGTCCCGATGGCTTGACTTTGGCTTCTGCTAGCAGTGACAACACCATCAAACTCTGGAACCTGCAAAGCCAAACACCCATCGCTACCCTCACCGGCCATAGCAATGAGGTCTATAGCGTGGCCTTTAGTCCCGATGGCTTGACATTGGCTTCTGCAAGCTTTGACAAAACCATCAAACTGTGGCACTTGCAAACCCAAAAACCCATCGCTACCCTCACCGGGCATAGAAATCCGCTCTATAGCGTGGCCTTTAGTCCCGATGGCTTGACATTGGCTTCTGCAAGCTTTGACAAAACCATCAAACTGTGGCAC
>NZ_JAUBPI010000047.1:47525-47785 GCF_036700645.1 Microcoleus sp. S36b_A4
TTGCAAACCCAAAAACCCATCGCTACCCTCACCGGGCATAGGAATCCGGTCTATAGCATTGCCTTTAGTCCCGATGGCTTGACATTGGCTTCTGCTAGCAGTGACAAGACCATCAAACTGTGGATTTGGGATTTCGATAAACTAATGGCATTCGGTTGCAATTGGATTAGGGATTATCTTAGAACCAATACTCCGGACAGTTTTTGAGATCGAGGCTGAAACCCTCATTCTACCGTTAGCATTCGACCTCACTGAGAAGG
>NZ_JAUBPI010000048.1:0-46561 GCF_036700645.1 Microcoleus sp. S36b_A4
AGTTGTTATGACTTTGGAAGCCATACTAGCCATCCCTGAGTATTATTACTCCTTTCGACTAAACGAATCGCACCTACGTTCATTTATTTTAACAAGAGGGCGGGTGTTGAATGGGTTTATCTCTCGCGGGCATCTTAAGAAACCCCTCAAGAGGGGGGGTTTTGAATCCACGGCTTCCTCAAGAAACCGGGTTTTTTACCTCATCTGCGGGCTATAACCCAGGATTTTGCTCAAATAACCCGGTTGCTGGGCCCCCTCAACTGAACTTACCCACGGCTGCTCAAGAAACCGGGTTTTTTACCTCATCTGCGGGCTATAACCCAGGATTTTGCTCAAAAAACCCGGTTTGTGGGCTCCGTCGGTAAATCTAAAATCTAAAATCTAAAATCTAAAATCGATTGACAGTTGTCGATCGAACTTGCTATGTTAATCATACTCGTAATGAGTACGCTTTAGTAAGTCAGTTTTTGTTTTTAAGCTTTATGGTAAAAATTGTCGGCATTGGTGGAAGTTTGCGGGCTGGTTCCTACAGCCAGTTAGCATTGAAGGTGGCAGCAGAACGGGCGCAGGCCCTGGGCGCGGAAGTTGAAATATTGGATTTGCGATCGCTCAATCTGCCATTCTGCAACGGTGAGAATGATTATCTCGATTACCCGGATGTGGCAAAGCTGCGAAATGCGGTTAAGCAAGCCGACGGCTTGATTTTGGCAACGCCGGAGTATCACGGTAGCGTCAGCGGTGCTCTCAAGAATGCCCTGGATTTGATGAGTTTTGAGCATTTGGACGGGAAAGTTGCGGGTGGGATTAGCGTTTTGGGAGGGCAAGTTAACAACAACGCACTCAACGATTTGCGCGTGATTTTGAGATGGGTGCACGCTTGGGTAATACCCGAACAAATTGCGATCGGACAAGCTTGGAAAGCTTTTAGTCCTGATGGTAAATTGTTGGATGAAAAACTGTCGGAAAGGTTCGACGAATTTGCTCGGAGTTTAGTAGAAAATACGCGGAAATTGCGAGGAATTCCGTAATTGTATTTCAGGAAAAACGCACTCTTGGACGCAACTGGCATATTACTCGGATGCGTCAGTTGCCATAATTCCTCGATTTGAAGAGGTTTTTTCTCTAGTAGAGCACCCTACAAGCTGTGATACTAACAGTCAACAGTCAACAGTCAACTGACTTAAAATGGCATATCGATCATGTCTCCGAAAGGATGGGGTACGTCGATCGGCATTCTTCCGGGTTTTGACTCATATTTGTCTACCCACTTTTTTGCCAATTCCAAAGCTTCCTCCTCAGTCTTGGCATTTTGGACGGCGACGTGGCGGTTGCCGCGACTATCCCAAACCTCGACGTAGAAGACTTTCTGGGATTGAATAATCCAACCTTTATAAGTGTCTGCTGGTTCCATAGTTAGAATCCTAAAATAATCTGGCGGGGAGTTCCACTGACGAGCTAATTGTAAATATTGCCCTGCATAAAATGAATTTTACGGGGGTTTCTATAGTATTTTTGGAAAAAAGTCAGTTTTACGGTTAACCTCATGACTAGACTCCTGAAGCAATTATTTAACTGGAGAAAATATCTCCAACCTTTGGCCGCGACGATCGCGATCGCCCTAATCGCATCCCAGATGGCCGTATTGCCAGCATTGGCGACTGGCGTTTACGAAATACCGGTGTTGTCGGCGGGCGATCGAACTTGGGTGTTCGACAAAGGCGACGTGCTCAGCCGCAGCAGCGAAAGCAATATCAGCAGCGTACTCGACAACCTGGAAAACAAAACAGGGAAACAAGTCCGATTTGTCACCATCCATCGCTTAGACTACGGTGAAACGACTGCCACTTTCACCGACCAATTGTTTGAACAGTGGTTTCCCGAAAAAGAAGACCAGACTAATCAAATTTTACTCGTTCTCGACACTGTTACCAACAGCGCGGCAATTCGCACCGGCGAAGGGATTAAGTCCCTGCTAACCGATGAAATTGCCCAGAGTGTAGCCGGGGAAACCGTGCAAGTGCCGCTGCGGGAAGCCAATAAATACAACGAGGCATTTGCGGCTGCAAGTACGCGCATTGCAACTGTTTTGTCGGGCGAACCCGATCCGGGTCCCCCTGAAGTTGTTGACAACATTCAAGTTGAAGGCACGTTTAAAAAAGCTGAAGAAACAGATCAAGGCAATGCCACAGTTGTTGTGGTTGTGCTGTTGGTGTTGGCGACAGTGATTCCGATGGTGACTTATTTCTGGTATCAAGGTTTTTCTTGAACAGTTGACTGTTGACTGTTGACTGTTGACAGCGAGGTTTTTAAACAGTTGATGCTTCGACTAATCTTGAACGTATTCTCGATCGCTCAACAATGCAATTTCTGCCCGTACAAATTCCCGTCCCAGATAAGCCGCGTGATCTAACATTGTCACCGGGCTGGGGCGGGTTTCTTCTAGAATTTTGACACAAAGTTCTTTGGCGGTTCTGCCGGTAAAAAGTGTGACCTCAGTGCGTTCTACTTTGCCGCGGGCGGGGATTGGTTTACCAGTTTCGGGATCGACGGCGAGGCCTCGATCGTCGATGATGTTGGTGAAATGTTTGGCACAAATTAAGCTGGTTTCGCGATCAAGATAAATGATGAAGTAGCCACCTGGATCGAGGTCGATGTGGCGTTTGGATAGGCTGTCATCGATGGCGGTGAGATTTTCCAAGGTTTGACTCATGGTTGGTGAAAGGAAGTAAACAATAGCTATATTTTTTTTGCTATTTCTAGTTTAGTCGGCTGTGGGACAAGTTTGGGACATTGGTTGGTTGAATGCGGGGGGAAGTTTCGGGCGATCGATACTTCCTGCAATTTGCCGATCGCTCCTATGCTACAGTCGATCGGGCTCGACAGAGAAATTGATGAGTGAACTTAAGACGCGATCGCTGTTAGATCCCCGACTTGTTCAAGAAGTCCGGGATCTGGGAATTCTGTTTTTTTAGCCGTTGCTCACTTATCTATGATGCAAAATCGGTTATTATTGTATAGATGATTTGTTTGTGTTAAAGCTGAGCCAAAATGAAATTTATAGATTTGTTTTCAGGAATAGGAGGTTTCAGACAAGGGTTTGAAAAAATCGGCTTTCAATGCGTTTTTTCGTGCGAAATTAACAGTAAATGCCGAGAAGCTTACACGGAAAATTTCGGTGAGGTTCCTTTTGGAGATATCAGTAAAATTAATCCCGTCGAGTTAGAAGACTTTGATATTTTAGTCGCCGGGTTTCCGTGCCAACCTTTTAGCATCTGCGGCAAAAAGCTCGGTTTTGAAGATACTAGAGGCACACTGTTTTTCGAGATTTGTAAAATTATCAAAATCAAGCAGCCTAAAGTTATCGTTCTCGAAAATGTCAAGCACTTAATCCATCACGACAAGGGAAATACCTTAAAAGTAATTATTGCCAGTCTTGAAGATTTGGGATACAGCGTGAATCACAAAATGCTGAATGCTAAAGACTTTGGAATTCCTCAACATCGTGAAAGAATATTTATTATTGCAACTAAAGGTAAACCATTCAATTTTTCTCGGCTTAAAACCCAGGTTACTCCAAAACTCAGGGAATTTCTAGACAAGACAGGGGATTTTGAAATAGTGGATAAATCCGAATATACTTTAATTGATTATCCGAGAAAGCAAGATTCGGGACTTTTGTTTGTAGGTTACAGAAATAAAGGTACTTGGAAAACTGGCGTGAGGCCGAATACAGAACATTTATCGAGAGTTCACAGACAGCCTAATCGCATTTATTCGGTAGATGGAGTGCATCCCACCATTCCTTCGCAAGAAACATCTGGCAGGTTTTTTATCTACATTCCTGAGCAAGATATGGTGAGAAAGTTGACGCTGAAGGAATGTTACCGTCTTATGGGTTTTCCTGAAGATTTTAAGAGTTATCCGAGTACGGGGGAAAGTTACAAGCAAATTGGGAATTCGGTTTGTGTGCCCGTTGTAGAGGCGATCGCCCAAGAAATATTAAGTCAAAATTTATTGTCAAATGAAACGAAGGAACCACAAAGACACCCAGAATCTCGATTTCTTGAAGAAGTCAAAACTCTAGCTAACACTATTACTTAATCTGACAACTTATTTTACTATCTTGACGAAGATTCCCATACAATTCGAGACTGTCTTGCCAATAAAAGTGCAAGCTCATCAGCCCTTGGACGGTTATCTTCACGATAGGGCAAGCCTATAATACTCCCATGAGATGAAGAGTCACGTACTACATTTAGACCTAGTTCTCGAATTCCCCCTACATTAAGGCTAGCGACTCCTTCACAGTTTCTCAATGCACTCAAAGATTGCTCTATGGAAAAATTGACAGAAATACCCTGTTCGTTTATATTTTTCCGCAAATAGTGTCCGATTTGACGATCTATCCCGATCTATCCATCCTTTTCGGAGAGCTCGGTAAACAAGTGTACGATCCGGTAATGTTTCAAACTCTGACGCACTTGCTGAAGATTGTTCTATCATATTTTGTTAAACCACTGCAACCAGTCAACTAATGTTGATGATGAAGCGATATCTTCGACTGCATTTTCATTTTTTGCATGGTGATAAATGTCAACTGGTTGCTCCGCACAGAATGGACAAAATAGGCGAACTGTACGCTCTGGTTCTAAGCTTGTCCAATCAAGTGTAATACTGCCTCTGTCATCTGTACCTGTTGAGGCTTTTGGAAAACTGTTTCCCATGCTATCGTAGGCTTCTACAACTAACTTCATAGCTGTCCTGAAAGCATATTCAGTCGGTCTCAAAATCCCGTACTCATCCTCTTCTTCTAAATCTAAAAGCTCGATCAGACGTTCAACAGTGATTCGGAAATTTAATAAACCGCTATTGCTACTGCTATCAGTAATTTGTTCCTTTGCTACAGTCATAAGATTCAATCCATTTTAGCCGATCGCCAATTTCATTTTAACACAGCCTCATGCTGTGAAATTTGCACTCAAAAATCCCATTGTTGACGGTCGATCGATATTTGTATGAACACGGCAGTGCGGTGTCCAAATCCGAATATATTTGTAGGGATACAGCACTGCTGTGTCCGCGATATTTGCAAGGACACAGCAATGCCGTGTCCCTACCGAAAACCGCCATACAAGCACCGATAGGAGGCAATCTTAATTCCCGACTGCAAACTTGTCTTAAGCTGGAACTTGGATTCTTTCAGTGCCGGCAAGTTCAAAGGCTGCGTGTATTGCCTTCAAAGCAGTTACACCTTGTACCTCATCCACAACGCAGCTAATTTTAATCTCGGAAGTGGCAATCATTTGAATGTTGATTTGCTGGCGGGAAAGCGCTTCAAACATCTTTGCCGCTACTCCCGGATGCGCTACCATCCCGGAACCGACAACGCTAACTTTTGCAATTTGTGTATCGACTGCTACTTCGCCCCATCCGAATTCTGGGGCGGCTTTTTCGAGGGCGTTTTTAGCAGCTTCGGCGTCAATTTGTGCGACAGTAAATGCAATGTCGCGAGTTAATATGCCGTCGATATTGTGGCAGCGCTGCGACTGAATAATTGTATCTACGCTGATATTTTCCTCGGCTAAAAGTCCGAACAGTTTTGCTGCTACTCCGGGTCGATCGGGCAATTGGCGAATTGCTAGACGCGCTTGATTGAGATCCAACGCAACGGCGCGGACTGCGGGCGGTTTGTGGGATGATGAATGCAGCCCAATAGGGGAATTGGCGACATCAAATGTTTTGCAGAGTTCGGCAACGGCCCGATCGCAATCTTCGGCATCGATCGCACAACTAACTTTCACCTCGGATGTAGAAATCATTTGAATGTTAATTCCCACATCCGCTAAAGTCTTAAACATCTGCGCCGCTACCCTCGGACGACCGATCATTCCCGCACCCGCAATGCTAACTTTAGCTATTGGCCGCTCTTCTGCTTTCACTTCCGGTTCTCCCAATTCTGGGCGAGAATTCTTGCCGAGGGCGGGGATAATTGCATCTGCAACGGCAGTAGCTTGTTGGAGAGATTTTCGCGTCACTGTGAAGGCAATATCGTTAGTATTTCCTTCATGAATTGACTGGATAATTAAGTCTACATCGAGGTTTTGTTGCGCGATCGCACCAAACAACCGCGCTGCTACGCCGGGGCGATCAGGCAAACGCAGTAGCGACACCCCCGCCTGATCTAAGTCAAATTCCACCGCATCGACGGCTTTTGCGAGCTCCAAGCCCTCCAAAGGCCGGGGTTGCGGGGGTGGGGACACTACCCGCGTACCGGGGGCGTCACTCCAGCTAGAAAGCACTACCAGCGGTACGCCGTAATTCTTGGCAATTTCTACCGCGCGCGGGTGGAGGACTTTTGCGCCCAAACTCGCCAATTCCAGCATTTCGTCGCAGGTGATTTCGTCCATTAATTGCGCGTCGGGAACCAAGCGCGGATCTGTAGTCAGAATTCCGGGAACGTCGGTATAAATTTCGCACCTGTCTGCCCGCAGCGCTGCAGCGAGGGCTACTGCGGTTGTGTCGGAACCGCCACGGCCCAAGGTGGTAATTTCCAATTCTCCGGCATCGGCTATGCCTTGGAAACCCGCAACCACAACCACTTTACCGCTTTTTAACTGGCTCTCAATCCGATTGGGATCGATTCGCAAAATCCGGGCGCGGGTGTGGGCGGCTTCGGTGACAATGCCGACTTGGGCGCCGGTGAGGGAAATGGCGGGCTGTCCCATTTCCTGCAATGCCATGCTTAAAAGTGCGATCGAGACTTGTTCCCCAGTGGAGAGCAACATATCCATTTCCCGCTTGTTGGGATTTGCGGAAATTTCCTTGGCGAGTTTAACTAAACCGTCGGTGGTTTTGCCCATCGCCGAAAGTACGACAACCAGAGAGTTGCCAAGCTGTGCTGTTTTTACTACTCGTCTGGCTACTTCCAAAATGCGATCGACTGTACCAACCGAGGTTCCGCCATATTTCTGAACAATTAGTGCCATAGATTCTACACAAAGCTACAAAATACTTATCAAATAATACAAGCAGCTTCTGGATTAGAAGTGGTAATTTTTAAAATTCCCCTACAACAAACCGGAGAAAAGAAAAAAAATATCTGCGTAAACGATAAAAATATGTGGCTATGGGCGGGTTTTACCAGCCATTTAAGTCTCTCAACGAATATTTTAATAAACCCGCCCTCTTGATTCTGATTTTAGCCTCCTTCTAGCTCTCGCAAACGCGCTTCTAAAGCTTGAATTCGCAGCTCGGCTTCTATTCGCTTTTGCCGTTCTTGTTCTGCTTCTGACTGCGCTTGTTCGACTGCCAATTCCGCTTGTTCGGCTCGTTCATCGGCAGCCAGCAGCAAATTCCCCTCAGCATCCCACCAGCGCATCCAAGGCAATTCTACGCCTTGATAAATTCCTTGCCAAATGCCTAATTCCAATCCCATTGGCTCGATTTGGTAATGTCCGCGCTGATTTTCTGACATTAACTCAAATCTATCTTCCACCAAATGATAGCATTCTATTTTGGCTTTTTTGACTTCATAAATTCCGTAAAAAGCAGGTCGAATAATCCGCTCGTAAATCCAGAATTTGCCTTTTTTGGGAGTTTTATCTCTTTCTTCGCTGCCATCTCCAGAGACAAATTCTAGTATGATTAACGGGGGCATTAATTCTTTCCACATCACATAGGAACGCCGCATATTTCCGTCGAGAGTTGGCGGCACGTCGGGCACGTAAAACCAATCTGGGGCTTCGGCTCCTTTTTCTGGCGGTTCTGGGGGTTTCGGGACTCGCCAATAAATACCTGAATCTTGACCGATGCAGTATTGTCCGTCGGGATGAAGTTGGTCTAAAATGGGTCGGACAGATGTTGTTAACAGGATGCTTTGAGGGAGTTCTTGAAAGTTTTTCACAAAAGTACCGTCGGAATCGGGTAATTGAGTGTGGTCTGGAAAATCTGTAAAATCTGTTACTAGAAGTTCGGGTTTTTCGGTGACACTCATGTTGACCTCTTGAATGTTTAAAAATTATACTTCACATTGGGAACGGAATATGAGTCAGTACAAGTTAATTATTTTCGACTTTGACGGCACTTTGGCAATTACTCACAAAGCTATTGTATTTTGCTTTACCAAAACTTTTGAAACTTACAATATTGCCCCGCCTGCTGCTGATACTATTATAAGTACAATAGGCATCAATTTACCAAATAGCTTTAAAATCCTCCATCCGGCAATCGACGAAAGCGCAATTCCCGAATGGGTTGAAACTTACCGATCTTATTATCGGACTGAAGGTGAAAAGCAAGTAGAGTTATTTACCGGGACAAAGCAAGTCTTGGAGTTGGCGCGTCAGTCTGGATTGAACCTGGGGGTTTTTAGCAACAAACACGTTAGTTTTGTGAATGTGTTACTGCAAAAATTGATAATCCACAGTTTTTTTGATTTAATTTTAGGTGATAACGGACAAATAATTCCAAAACCAAATCCGACTGTTTTTAACTCCATTATTAAACCACTGTTCCTGGATTTGGATAACAGTCAAATTTTAATGGTGGGCGATACAGCGGTTGATTTGCTGTTTGCTAAAAATGCTGGGATAGATGTTTGTTGGGCGGCTTACGGATATGGCGATCGCACTCAGTGTCTCGCCCTAGAACCGACTTTCGCGATCGACGATATTTCAGAACTTGCTGTGTTCGTTCAAAATTAATTTTTCCTGGTTTTTTAGTAATAGTTTGAATACCTTAAGTCCTAGTTTTTTTATTCAAAAAAAATCAATAAAGACTCCGGACATTCTATTTTGATTCAACCGTAAAAATAAATGCGCGAACTTGTAAGCTACCTAAACTCTGCCAAGTAAACCATACCAAAGATAGAGTGATCCCTGGAACAGCTATTATAAATTAACAAGTAGGATTCCTTTGAAGGTAGAAGGCACAAGGCAGGAGCAAATAGGAAAGAAACGAGGGAATCCCGATTTTTTTTAGGTAGTATTTACCGCCAAAATTCTGCATGATAGCATTTTAACTTCTGCCTTCGGAAAAGAGACAATTTTGTTAAACTCTAGGGTGTGCTGGTAGTCGGTATCTACAATAAACTCAATTTATAGAAACTCATGCAGATAGATATAAGCATTCCTTCTGAAACGCTATCGCCGACTCGTACTGGCGGCACACCGAATTTAATAGAAGAAGTATTTCGGCTGTACGATCGCGCCCTAGCAGCTACCAGCAACGGCATCGCAATCGCGGACGCTACCCGGCCGGACAAGCCTATAGTCTACTGTAACGGGGCTTTCGAGCGGATTACAGGCTACAATCGCAGCGAAATAATCGGGCAGAACTGCCGCTTCCTGCAAGGCCCGGATACCGATCGCGCTGCCGTCGATCAAATCCGCGCGGCCCTGAAAGAACAACACGACTGCAAAGTAGTTCTGAAAAACTACCGCAAAGACGGCACCCCCTTCTGGAACGAACTCACTATCTCGCCGGTGCGCGACAGCAGCGGGCTCGTTACCCACTTCATCGGCGTTCAATCTGATATCACCGATCGCTTCCAAGCAGAAGAAGCCCTCAAAGAAGCCGAAGCAAAATACCGCAGCATCTTTGAAAACGCCACCGAAGGCATATTTCAAACCGCCCCAGACGGGTGCTACCTCAGCGCCAACCCCGCACTAGCCCGAATGTACGGCTACGATTCCCCGTCAGAATTGATCGCAAAATGTTCGGCAAAAAACATTTACGCCGATCGCACCCGCCGCGCTTCATTCATGGCAGAAATCAGCAAAAACGGCTCCCTGAAAGAGTTTGAGTCCTGCATCTGCCGCCAAGACGGCAGCACTACCTGGATCTCGGAAAACGTGCGCGAAGTCCGCGACGCAGGCGGAGAAATTCTTTACTACGAAGGAACCGTCGCCGAAATCGCCGATCGCAAACAAGCCGAAGCAGCCCTGCGAAATCAAGAATACTGGTTGAAAACCGCAATTAACGCCGTCCCCGACGCGATCAACCTCACAGACAGCGAGGGGCGCTGGCTGATTGCCAACGACTGCGCCCTCCAACTTTTGGGCTGGGAAACCGCAGACTACCAGGGCAAAACTACTGCCGAACTCGCTGCTGCCGCCGATCCCAGAGTCAGAGAAATCCTGCTAACTTGGCAGGAAACCGACGAAACCACCTGGCAAGCAGGCACTCTCACCTCCAGCCGCCAAATTGTGCCCTTGCCCACAGGCGGCAGCAATTTGTTTGAAGTGCGGAAAGTGCCGCTGTTCAACCCCGACGGTTCGCGCAAAGGTTTGGCAGTGGCGGGGCGGGACATCACCCAGGAAGTGGCAGCGGATGCAGCTTTGCGAGACAGCGAACAGCGGTTTCGGGCAATTTTTGAACGCGCTGCCATCGGCATGGTAGTCGCTACCCTCGAAGGTGTTGCGATCGCCACTAATCCGGCATTTCAAGCTATGCTGGGGATCTCGGAAGCTCAACTGCGCGGTGTCTGCCTCGACGACTGCGCGCACCCGGAAGACGCACAAACTTCGCGCGAGTTGCGCCAACAGTTGGCCGCGGGCTCCCGCGAAGCTTACCAAATAGAGAAGCGCTACCTCCGCCAAGATGGCAGCATCAGGTGGGGACGCCTCAGCGCCTCTGTCATCGACAGCAGTCAGGGAACGCCACAGTTTCTTTTGCAAATGGTAGAGGATATTACCGATCGCAAACACGCCGAGTCAGCTTTGTTCCAAAATGAGGCTAAGTGGCGATCGCTAATTCTCAACAGTTCCGACATCATTACTATTCTCGACGCCCGTGGTCGCATTGTTTACGAAAGCCCTTCTGTAGAAACAGTTTTAGGCTACGAACCAGAGGAACTCGCCCGTCAAATTGCTCTCGATTTCATCCACCCTGACGACCTTCCCTCGCTGATGTCCGACGGCGAAAAACTGATCGCAAATCCAGGCGATCCGATCGCCCTAGAAGGTCGGTTCCGGCGCGCTGACGGTTCTTGGTGTTTTCTCGAAGGTGTCGGCATCAACTTGCTAGCAGACCCCGCTGTGAAAGGAATTGTGATCAACTCCCGCGACATGACGGCGCGCAGGCAAGCAGAGTACCGTCTCAGCAAAATCAACGAGTGCTTTTTGGGATTCACCACCGACGCGGCTGAGAACATCCAGCGCCTGACATCCTTAGCCGGCGAGCTTTTGGGAGGAAGCTGCGCCATCTACAGCCACGTCGGTGGCGAACTCCTGCGGGCGATCGCGACTTGGCAAGCGCCGCCGGACTACCCGCTGGTCGATCGCGCCGAGGGCCACATCTGCACCGACGTATGCAGCAAAGGAAGCGATCGGGCTGTTGCTATTCCTGACTTGCAGAACACGATCTACGCCCAAACCGATCCCGCTGTCATCCGCTACCAACTGCGAAGCTATCTGGGACAAGCAGTGCGGCTGGGCGGCAATTATGTGGGTGCGATGTGCGTTCTCTACACTGAGTCGATCGCGCCCACAGAAGCCGACTGCAAGCTGATCGGAATTATTGCTGGGGCGATCGGAGTTGAGGAAGAACGGGCCGCCGCCGCCTCTCGCGATCGGCAAAAATCCCAAGAATTGCAAACAGCTTTGCGCGAATTGCAGCAAACTCAAATGCAGTTAGTACAAACCGAAAAAATGTCTTCCCTCGGACAAGTGCTAGCAGGAATTGCCCACGAAATTAACAACCCAGTTGGCTTTGTCGCCGGCAACCTCTGCCACGTGCGAGGCTACGTTCTAGACTTATTAGAAATCGTACAGGTGTATCGAGAAGAGTACCCAAATCCCCCAGCAAAACTTCAGCAACAAGCCGAAGATATAGACTTAGAATTTCTAGCAGAAGACCTGCCAAAATTGCTCAATTCGATGCAGACCGGATGCGAGCGCATTGTAGAAATTATTCAAACTCTCCGAAATTTCTCGCGGGCGGACGAAGCAAAAATCAAAACTGCCGACATTCATGAAGGTTTAGAAAGTACCTTGTTAATGTTGAACAGCCGACTGAAAGCCAAACCCAACTGGCAGGGCATTAAAGTGATTAAAGAATACGGAGAACTGCCGCAAATAAACTGTCATCCCGGACTATTAAATCAGGTTTTTATGAATGTATTTGCAAATGCGATCGACGCCTTGGAAGAAAGCTGCAACCAAGCAAAAAACATCGCAAATTCTACGATCTTTCCTACTATTACCATTCAAACTAAAACGGTTGACGACAAGAGCATTTTAATTCGGATTAAAGACAACGGTCAGGGCATTCCCGAAGATCATATTGTGCGTTTATTTGACCCATTCTTTACCACAAAACCCGTAGGTAAAGGCACAGGTTTAGGTTTATCAATTTCACACCAAATTGTCGTTGAAAAACACAACGGGAAATTGCAGTGTCACTCGGAACCGGGTAAAGGTACTGAATTTATCATCGAAATTCCAATTCGTTGACATCAGGACGACGCTAATCAGGATATAGCAATCCTCGCATCATTTGTGAATTTCTTACTTCCTCTCCGCGGGTTCGGGGAGGGTTGGGGTGGCGTAAAAAATTTACGACTCATTGAGGATGGCTATATAATTATGTTCAAGTCATATCAAATCCGTTAGCATCGGAATAGTAAATTCGAGTTCAATGTTGACGGTTGACGCCGTCAACCGTCAACCGTCAACAGTCAACATCATGTATGAGTGTAACCGGAAATGATATCAGCCCTAACTTACTTAAAAACTAAACTGCGTCCGCAAATTGCCCACAAAAATTGTCGGGTTGTTATCGAAATTGTTGGCATTGCCGATCGCATAAAATGCCGGCACGATCGAAACATGGTCGGTGAGAGGAAAATAATAAGTTGCCTCAATTTCGTACTGCGTGCCACCGTTACCCCCGCCAGAAATCAGAAATCTCCGACCGCCAGTAAAGTCAAAAGGTACTAAATATGACACGGTAAGCAAAGCTCCTTCTTTGAACAAATCGGGAAATGCAAGTCCTAACTGATAAGATTGATTTTTGATCGTGCCGTCGGGTCGGTTAGTCTTGGGAAATATATTGGTTTCGGCGTAGCCGTAACGGCCGAAAAGACCAAAACCACGAGTGACTGACCAATCGAAATTGAAACTATAAGTATTCGCAGTAGCATTCCCCAGCCGACCACCAAAACCGTCATCTGCCACACCGTTTAACGGCTTGCTGTTAGGAGAGCCAATTAAGCCGCCGATTTGCTGGATGTTGGAACGGCTGTACAAAAAACGCAAATTAGTCCGATTGCTCGGACTGAATGTTAATTCTGCTGTAGTCGTATTTGTCCCACCAAACAATCCTTGAGACGGATTGGAAGCGGAATTAAATACGGAAGTGGGCAAAAATTCCGTACTCTCGCCCAAATAGCCAAAACGCAGTTTCAATGCGCGGGCAATATCCCACAAAACCACAGCACCGGCACCGCGTCGGGTAGCGCTTAACAAAGGGCTGTTGTTAGAATTAAAGCTGCTCGCACCGTCTACGAAAAAGTTAAATTTATTGTTGTCAAAGTAGCGGTAAAAATTAATCCGCGGCCCCACTACTACTTGCAAGCTGTTGCTAACAGGGAACCGATAGGAAAGTTCCCGCAGGATAACTTCATTGGGATTTGCTCCGGCAGTTTGATCGAGAAAAGGAGTGCCGAATGTATTGAAAAAACCCGTTGAAGTATACTGGTTGGCTGGGGAATTGCCGTTACCTACAGCTAGCTGTGTAATCAATTCGTCTTTCCCTGTAAAGGAAGTAGTGAGAGTCAACCAAACTAACTGACTGAAAGTGATTTCTGGATCATCGTCCACTCTCTGCACAATTGGTCTGTTGGTGACTGGATCGCGTCCGGCTACTCGATCGAGCGGAGCAGCATTTCCATTTGTTGCTTCAACTCGGACTCGATCGCCCGCAAAAGCTCCAGTCAGGTTAAACCAAGCAAATCCGTTGAGTTTAGTAGTAGTTGAAAATTGGTTGGCCTCCAATTCGGCAGTGCGGGCTTCTAAAGTATCTACTCGACCGCGCAATGTAGCTAATTCTGCTGCAAATTCTTCTTGCAATCTTTGCAAAGCAAGTAAATCTTCTCGCTTGACTAAATTACCAGTAGAACCGCCAAGTTGTTTGGTAATTTGGTCTAAGCAAGCGTTTAATCCGGCAGCAAATTCGTAGCGAGTCATGGCTCGATTGCCTCGGAATGTGCCGTCTGGATATCCCGCAATGCAGCCGTATCTTTCTACTAGGGATTGTAAGGCTTGAAAAGCCCAATCTGTCGGCCGCACGTCGGAGAGTTGGGAAACAGAAGTGACTTGTGCTGCGTCTTCTTGTATGCTGAGGTCATCAGCGCTGCCCGTCTCGCTGCTGATGTCGTCAACTTTGCTGGCTTCAGCAACTTGTTGAGACTGAGGAGAGTTTGCAGTTTCTAACTCCTGTGGGGGCAATTCGCGAATTGCCTCCGTTATTTCTGGGGTTGTTGTTGCGTGATCGACAATTGCTATATCTTGTTTGGGTAAAGCAGGATCGACAATTGCTATATCTTGTTTGGGTAAAGCAGGATCGACAATTGCTATATCTTGTTTGGGTAAAGCGCTATTTACCCAAGCTGCATCTGTTTCGGGTAAAGCGCGCTCGACTTTTGCTATATCTGTTTCGGGTAAAGCGCGCTCGACTTTTGCTATATCTGTTTCGGGTGAAGCGCGATCGACTTTTGCATCTGTTTCGGGTAAAGCGCTATTCACCCATGCTGCATCTGTGTCGGGTAAAGCGCGATCGACTGCTGAGTTAGCCTCTGCGGTGATCGCCGCTAACTGCGGTATCTCAATCTTACCTTCTGCCAGCGCTGCGTCTGGGGTAGCCGTAGGGACGGCACTCGCTTCTAGCGCAACTTCTGGAGTTGAGGTATCCTGAATTTGAGCTGTTGCGGAGATCGGCCCCAAAGGCACTGCCGCACCAGAAATCAAGAAAGACAGCCAAAAAGCTTTAACGGAGGTTGAATTATTCACCATACCACTCACACCACTTGTTGAAAATTAAATTTGGCCAATCTTAAACGATAAGCTTGCTTATAAATGTGTTTGGTTTAACAAATTCTTATAAATAGTTAAATTTATTTTAGGAAGCGAGCGATTCCCAATCACTAATGACTGAAGACTACTGACTCCTGACTAATTCCCCCAATGAAGTTTTTATTAGTTACAGATTTAGACAACACGCTAGTCGGAGATGACGAAGCAACTCAAGTTTTAAACCAGCGCTTGCAACCTGTGCGATCGCAAATTTGTTTGGTTTACGCTACCGGGCGTTCTTATGCTTCAACTTGCGAATTAATTGCCCAAAAGCAACTGCTCTCACCCGACTATTTGATCGCAGGTGTAGGCAGCGAAATTTACCAAGACGGAATCCTCGATTTAGATTGGGCGGAATATCTTTCTCAAGACTGGGATAAAATGGCGATCGCCTCTTTAGCGCAGCAGTTTTCCCAGCTCAAACCCCAATCCCTAAAAGAACAAAATCCTTGGAAAATCAGTTATTGTTTGGAACCAGGAGCAGAAAATAGCTCGACTGTCCAGGCTTTGCAGCAAAAGTTAACTGAATCGGGACTGCCAGCTCAAATTATTTTTAGCAGCAATAGTAATGTAGATATTTTACCACAAACTAGCAATAAAGGCAATGCCCTTGCTTATTTACAAAAGCGTCTACAAATTGCATCTGAGGCAACATTAGTTTGCGGTAATTCTGGCAATGATATCAGTATGTTTTGCCAAGATGTCCGGGGAGTAATCGTCGCTAATGCTCTGTCAGAACTTTTAGAATGGCATCGCAAATGCGGCACTGAAAATCATTATTTAGCAGGTTCTGCTTGCGCTTGGGGAATCATGGAAGGAATGGCATATTTTTGGGAATTTTGATTGCCAAAAATTCGGTTTGGTTTGTAGTGATCACTGAAGTCCTCAGTACAAACGCATCCGAAGCACCCCAAGTCCTGCAAACCGTTAAAATCTGTTCAGGAATCTCAACCGCGTATCGATCGAACCTGCCAGTTGCGATAGCATCAGCGTGTACTGCTTGATCAAACCTAATCGAACTTAACTTTAGTTACCTCAAGCGAGTTGAAGTTTATTTCCTAGTCTGTTGGGCCCAACGTAGTGGAGGGAGTCGGCTATCCCAAGATAAGTCGCCTATTCCCCGATCGCCAAAGGTTCTATAGTTAAGTTGAGCGCCTAAACCTAAATTACTCTCTCTATAAAAACTTATCTTTCTAGATGAACAAGATGTAGGTTGAGTCAACTATTTGCCCCTTTAGTTCAGTTCGCAAACGCACCGCCACATGGAACAAAATACTTTACCCGTAGAGGTGATTCTCTCTCACCCCCGCCAATATTTAGGCAGCATTCGGCTGGATTGGACGCCACAACCGGGGAACTATCTAGATTTAGAGGGACAAACCTACGCTGTATTGGAACGCCACCACCGCTATCAACTCAAATGTGGCCGCTACCGACTGCAAAAAATTGCCCTGTACGTGCAGTCGGCTACACCGCCGACGGAAAGAACTTTTGTAAGTGGCATCTGGGTTATCGGAGATGCTAGCTGTCGCTTTAATGCTCGATCGGAAATTCTGCGCTGTGCTGTCAATCCCAATGGCCCGTGCAACTGCTGCGGCGATTACCAAAAGTCTTGAATCATCAAGTCAATCGATTTTAGATTTTAGATTTTAGATTTTAGCATTGACTTGCGCGAGATAAATTCGGGGGCGCCTTTATCGGATACAGGTTTTTTATTTCTGGACGGATGAATCACGTGGCGGGTATCCTGGATGCTTTCTGTCAGTACAATTCCATCTCCTCCAACCGAGAGTGCCGAGAATCTCGGCTTCTCCCTCATTCATTTACAAAAAACTATCAAAACCCACTAGCAACCCTCGAACCGAATTTAACTTCTTCAGGCAGGGGGTAATCTATCTTCTGATAGCTGTGCAGCACGTCGCGAATGCCAGTATGAATCAAATTTTCTATGTGCAGCAACTGCTCAGAAGAACAGCGAACCTGAACTGTTTGGTTTGACACAGACTCGCCGGAGTCGATCGCAGTATATCTATTAGGAACTCGGCTGAGCACATAAGCAATTAAATCCTGTCGCAATCCCGAAGGCGAAAAAGCTTGTTGGTAAGGGTGCTTCGGATAAGACTCCAAGATATTTTCTACTTCCTCTGTGACTACAGCTAAGGTAATATTGACAAGATTTTTCTGCATTTTCCCCGTCCCCAAACACTCGTTAACTAATATTTTTGTGGCCGTTCTCGATCTCGTCTGATTTCTCATGAATTTTAACCCGCTAATACCCCCAATCGTTCTTCGGTCATCCCCAGCTCGAACTCGGAACTTACCTCTTCTATAACCCGCAGCACGTAGCAGGGAATCTTGTCGGATAAAATAGCACTTGCCACCGTACCAGTGTGAATTTCTAAGACTGCTTCTGCAGCAGCTTCAAACATCAGTCGCTGTCCCGGAAACATCACTCTTTCAAAGTACCAATTAGGAATGTTCCCAATCCGAACCACCTGAACTTGGTTGCTAACATTTGCGTAATAGCACAGAATCTGCTTGTTACCTTTATAAGATAGCTGATCAGACATTTAAAAAATCTCCACACTCTTTCTAAAACTTACTGAGACTTGGCCTTGCCTGTTAGTAGCAATTACGAGTTTGGCTCTTGTTCAAACGATCGACTTATTTTTGGGGTGTTATTCGAGAGCGCGAATCACATCTTCAGTTATTAATTTTTGTAGCATTTAGTTATCCTGCCAACACTTAGAGGACTGGCGCAGGAACCCGGTTTTTCCCGGTACAAAACCCGGTTTGTTTGGTATGCAGCGCCTAGATCCTGACTTATGGAGGTTGGTTGTGCTGTAGCACGAGTTAATCGAAAGTACCCTCACTCCCCCGAACTCTCCTGACAACAGGTTCGCTCTTTGGCAGCGGAATGGTGCTGAGAGTGCGAGCGACCTTCAGATCCAGAGCTTCGGGTAAACTTTATCTAGAAAATATGAGGAAATTATGAAGGCCATCATTTTTTTGATAAATATACTTTTGCCGAAGGAGAGATTACAACAGTTAGGCAAAAACCTGGTTTTTGAGCCAAAAACTTGGCTGCATCTGTGATCCTGGGTTAAAAAACCAGGTTTCTGAGGGAAATCTGCATAAATCTTGGATTAGCAGGTTGAAACGGAGTTTTTTAGCAAAAAACTTGGCTGCATCTGTGATTCCGGGTTAAGAAAAACCGTTCTTGAGGCAAGTGTTTGTAACTTCTGGAGGAGTTATTCTGCCTGTAAATACGGTGATCGGCGATCGGCTTTGCGGGTAACAAAAAACCCCGACTCCCTGAGATCATCTCTAGAACTTCTAGGGAATCAGAGTTTAAGTTAACCAATCACCGATCGATCTCAAAGCTAAATCAAAAAAATGAGGAAATTATGAACATAGCCGGAAAAACTAGGAATTTCCTGGACGCATAAACCGGGTTATGTAACATAATTGAATAATTTTCGCAACAATCAAGAAAAGGAGAAAGCGGATTTTTGATCGTCATCCGGCTTTAATGCCCCCTTGATTCTTTAGTCGGGCTGGGCCAACTTTGTTTGTCTAGTAGGGGTTTCAAATGCCGAGTTTGATATGGTATCTGCGATCGCTTTTTACCCCAGTTTACAGCAACGGTTCCCAACCCAGAATGTCCGCCACTTGCTGTGCCAAACTCAAAGGATCGAAAGGCTTGGCAATCACCCCCGCTACCCCCAAATCAGCAAATTCGCTCAAATCCATCGCCTGCACCTTAGCCGTCAGGAAAATCACCGGAATCCCCCGAGTAGCCACATTGTTTTGCAGCAAACCAAACAGAGTAAGTCCGTCCATATCCGGCATCATCACATCTAGCAGGATAGCGTCAGGAAGTTGAGTTTCAGCTAACAGCAATCCTTGGCTGCCGTCGGGCGCGCTTAGTACAATCCAGCCGCCTAAATGTTCCAGACAGGCCTGAATCACGCTGCAGAGGTTTTTTTCATCATCGATGACCAGAATGCGCTTTGCTGACATAATTAAAACTCAAATTTTAAATTAATTATGGTAAACTGAAAAAAACTTAAGCACCCTGCCTCATCAACTCGGCTTCTTCACAGATAGAGAAGAAGAAAGAAGCAATAAAATTAAGAGTTTCAGCAGTTAAGAACGTTCTAATCAAGCGGTTGGTATGTAGCCACTCACCTACTGAAACCCTGAACATAAAAATCGACATATCAGACTCCCAAAATCATCCTAACCGCGTGCGTTTCCAGAAACTTTAGCTTTCGCGAGTTCCGATCAAAGCAATCTCAAACCTCCAAACTTTTTCCCCCTTCGCCTTCCAACGGTGCAGGCACTGTGAAATAGAAACTGCTTCCTTCTGAGACAACACTTTCGGCCCAAATTCTGCCGCCGTGCTGCTGTACGATACTGCGACAGATAGCCAAACCCAAACCCGTACCTCCTTTTTGGCGGGAGTCAGAAGCATCGACTTGTTGAAACCGTCCAAAGATAGTTTCTAGTTTATCTGCAGGAATCCCCCGCCCTCGATCTTTGACTTCAAATAAAACCCGTGAAGCGTAGCTATCCCGTAGGGAATCGCCTAAATCTTCCACCCTGAGAGTTACTGTACTCCCTGGAGCGGAGAATTTAATCGCATTGCTCAACAAATTTACCAGCAGTTGAACGATTCTGTCCGGGTCAGCCCAAATTTGGGCTGTTTCGGGCAAAATCGACAAATCAATATTATTTTCAGCAGCCAAAGAAAGTACAGCTTCTGCAGACTTCCGCATCAAAACCTGGGCATCGCACCACTGCTTGACGAGGATAACTTGGCTCGAATCGAGCCGCTCTAAGTCGAGAATATCGTTTACCAAACGCACTAACCGTTCGGTATCGCTCGAAGCGATTTCTAACATCTGTTTGGCAGTTTCCGGTTTACTTTTCAGTACCCCAGCCGCCAGCAAACCTAAAGAACCGCGAATGGAGGCAAGCGGCGTTCTCAGTTCGTGGCTGACAATCGAAATAAACTCATTTTTCATTTTTTCAATTGCCCGACTTTCTGTGATATCTGTGACTGTGCCGACGTGACCAATTAGTTGAGATCTGTCGGAAAAAATCGGAGCTGTTTTCAGCCGACAAAACCGGATGGTTCCGTCTCGCTGGATGTGTCGGAATTCGCAGGAAAATTCCCCATCTAGCGATTGCGATTGGGACCACTTAGACAGAATTAGTTTGAGGTCTTTGCGGTGAACAAACCGCATCCAGCCGTTTCCTAAAGCTGCTGCCGGTGTGAAGCCACCAATTGCTTGACAGCGAGGATTTGTATAGGTACATTTCCCCTCAGTATCGATTTTGAAAATGCCCACAGGGGAGCTCTCGCTCAGAGAGCGAAATAAAGCTTCGCTTTCCCGGAGTTCTGCTTGAGAGCTTTCTAGTTCTCTGGTTCGCTGCAAAACTCGCATTTCTAACCGTTCGTTGAGCTGTTGAAGGGCTGCTTCAGCAAGTTTACGATCGCTAATATCTCGGTGCACTGAGACCCAGTGGGTAAACTCACCATTTTCGTCCGCTATGGGCACAATGCTCATTTCTACCCAAAATTCCGTCCCGTCTTTGCGGTAATTGATCGAGTCAACTCGCAGCGGCTGCCAGGTTTCCAAAGCTGTCCGAATTTGATCGAGACTGGCGCGGTCTGTTTTTTCTCCTTGCAAGATGCGCGGCGTTTTGCCCACAACTTCTTCTAGCGTATAGCCGGTCATCCGCGTGAAAGCTGGGTTGACATAAATAATTCGCGGGCCCGGTTCTTCAACCGGTTCAGCTTCGGTAATTAACACGGCGTCGTTAGTGGTGGTGACTGCTGATTCCAACAGGCGCAACTGCAATTCTCTAGCTTTGCGATCGGTAATTTCTGTAACTGTCCCCACCATCCGCACTGCATCGCCGGCTTCGTTGTAAAAAAACTTACCTTTTCCCTCGATCCAGTGAATGCTGCCGTCGGGCCAAACCACGCGGTATTCCAGAAAGTAATCTGCTCGCTGGGCCAGGGTCTGATTTATAGTATTATCCGTATTTTTTAAATCTTCTGGGTGAATGCAAGCTGCAAAACTTTGATAAGTTCCCGCAAAAGTTCCAGGGGCAAACCCAAACAACTCTTCGTGTTCCCTCGACCAAACAATGCGATTTTTCTGCAAGTCCCAGTCCCAAAATCCGATTTTGGTAGCCGACAAAGCTAAGCTAAGCTGCTGATTAGTTTTCCGCAACTCCATGCTAGTAATAGCAACTCGTAGTTCTCGGGCTATTTCGATTTCGCACCGCTGCCAAGGCAAAGATTTTAACCTCACAGTTTCTTGCCATAAGTCAAAGGAATTGCGAGGAGACAGCGGCCGGCTGCCATCCGGTTTCATTTCAATTTCCCCGTCTGGTTTGCCGGCCCAGTTGACAGTTTGAATTGTTTCGGGACGGAACCACAAAATGTAATAATTTTGCATCTCGGACATGGCAAGGACGAGCAAACCGCTAGCAACTTCTTTAAAAGTCTGCGAGGGCGGATAGAGTTTTGAGAGAGAATCTGTATAAAAAATATCATTATTTATTTGAGTTTTTATCCAAGCAATTAAGTTTTCAATTTCTAGTAATTCCGGGGTTTTGCCGATGGTTGTTAAATTTTCATTTGCACACACAACTCCACCAGTTGCGCCCACTAAGGTCAGCAATTCATCTCCGGATTTAAGTAAACCTTCTACAAACCAGTGTGATTGAGAAATTTTGGTAATAAATTTATGGCAATTTTCTTTTAAATAAATTGCATATTCCCAATTTTCGCTATCTTGTTTATAGCTAAGTTCTAGATTCACAAACTTTGCTAGTAGTTCGCAAGCCTTTCTTGTTTCGTAGTTGACATACTTTCGTGTTGGGTGGTGACAGGCGATCAATCCCCAGAGTTTTCGATCTTTGATTAATGCCAAGGTCATGCTAGCGCCAACGTTCATATTTTTGAGATATTGAACATGGCAAGGGGAAACTGCTCTCAACAAAGAGAAGCCCAGATTCAGGGGGCGGCCGTTCAGCGGATTGCAGTGAGGAATTAGTTCTATCGGCTGACAGTTAATATCGGGAATAAACCGAATTAAATTCATGTTGAACAGCTTTCTTGCCTGGGGAGGAATATCGGTAGCCGGATAGTGCAGTCCCAATAAAGGAGCCAAACTTTCTACTTTGTCTTCGGCGACAACTTCCCCCGCACCGGTGGTATCAAATTGATAGACGATCGCTCGATCGAAACCGATCATCCTCCGCACCTCTGCAACTGCTGTCTGGCACAGCACTTGCAGGTTTGGTGTTTTGTGGATTTTGTCGATCGGCTCTTGGACTAAATGATAAAAATCGAAAGAATCGCTAGGTTTTAGGGAAACAGCCGACTCGAGCTCAAGAATTAATGCTGAATTTGATTGATGTAGCGTCCCCTCAAAAAAAGACTTGCGGTCTTGACTTTTGAATGATAATCTGATAGCGTTACGTTGTTGGTCGTTTTCAAATAAAGCTTTTTCAATAGCTTGAATTTCCTCAGTCTCGACAAATTCCTCTAAAAATTGCTCCAAAAGTTGTTCGGGGTAAAGGCCCATCGCCTCAAAAGTATTGTTGCTAACTTGCAAAATTTTCAACGCCGGAGATTCCAGCACCAAAAGGATGCCGTGAGGTTGAATCGAACCCGGGGCGTAAATTAGTTCGCAGTCGCTGTCATTGAGATTGTTTTTGTCTGAGGGCAATATCATGGCTTTCACCTGATTAATACTTCTCTAAATAAGTCTGTGTTCTTGATGAGCTGGCAAGCATCTATTAACGCCATCGCGTCCGAATCGCACAACCAAACAATCCCAAGTCTTGGCTAAGGCTTCCTGAGTCGTTTCCGACACGCACTGCATATTTATTCATGGTTATACCAGTTTTAAACAAGAATACAACTGTAGCCCCGTGCTCCCAACCACGAGCTTCATCATTCATTCCCAATTCTTCAATTCTTTAATTCTTTAATTTTTTAATCTAAAATGGGATTAGCGCTGTGCCTGAGCCAGTCTGTTTCTTAGTTGAGTCCGCTCCAAACGATTCAGGAGGCGAGCAATTAATTCCGGTTTCACGATCGGCTTGTTCACGTAGTCGTCAGCACCTGCGACAAACATTTGGCGCACTATTTCTGACTCGGAATGAGCTGTCAAAAATAGGACGGGGAGCTTGCTCCAGCGCAAATCGTTGCGAACTGCCAAACACAGCTCGATACCGCTGTAACCGGGCATCTCCACATCTAAAATTAGCAAATCCGGACAAGTCGTTTCGAGTACCTCCCAGAACTTTTCGGGATCGTCCAATGTTGTTACTTGAAATCCCCAAGGTTGTAGAATCACTTGCAGTACAGCCAATAGATGCACGTCATCGTCTACCACCATAACTTTAGCTTCAGCAGGGCCAGTCTGGTCGATTAATTGGGCGACTGCTTTGAGTATATCTGCTGGGGGTATAGATTTGTGTAAAAAGCCCGAAGCTCCCAAACGAGCAACTTCTATTCGATCGCTCAATTGATTGTGTCCGCTAAAAACCATCACCGGAATTTCTGGCTTTTCACTGCGGAGTTCGGCTAAGAGAGAAAGTCCGTTTTCCTGAGATCGGGAAAATTTCAAATCCAGCAAAATCGCGTCGGGAGGCTGTTGAGAAATCGCATTTCTTGCCGCTTGCGGAGAGTTGGCGACTTCTATCTGAAAGCCGGAACCGGATGCTACTGTTTTCAGTTGCTCGCTCCCAAAAGTATCATCATCAACAATCAGCATTCGGCGCGTTTGGGAAACCGCAGGAACCAAAGCGCCTTCTGGTTCGGGCGACGGGCGATCGAATACCTGTTTGAGCTGATGCAGAAATCCCTCAATCTGCTGAGCTGTCCCCGGTTTCAAGATATTTTCAGCGTTGAACAAATGTTCTATCTGGCGCGCAACTTCCGAACCTTTCGGCAGGCCTAACGTTCCCAAAGAACCGACTAATTTGTGAGCTTGGGTCTGGGCTTCCTCGCGCAGTTCGCCCTCCAAGCTTCCGTTTTTCAGTTGAGCGATCGCGCGATCGAATATCGCCACCTTTTCTATAAAATTAGCTTTTAAATTTTCCCGCATTTGGGCAATCGCATTCAAGACTTTGAGACGGCGCTCGTCTTTGTTTAATTCCTGGCTAGACCCGCTGGATTCAGTAGATAAAGTCTCTTGATTTTTAGCAGTTTCTGCCGTTTCCTGCCCAACTTGTTGGCTCTCAATCTCCTCCGGCAGACTTTTGAGCCGATAGCCCAATCCGTACACGGTTTCCACTAAATCTACAGTCATCCCGGCTGCTTTCAGCTTCTGTCGCAGCCCCTTGATGTGAGCGGTAACTGCTTCTTCTTGAGGAAATTCGCCGGCCGACCAAATGCGATCGAGGATAGCGCTGCGACTGAAAATGCGCCGAGGATTTCTCAGGAAAAGTTCGAGCAAATTGTACTCTTTGGGAGTCAAGTGCAGCACTTTTTCGGCATAAGTTACTTCCGTAGTGTCTGGGTTGACTTGCAGTTTTTCCCAAGTCAAATTTGTACTTGACAAAGTTGCCTTACCCCGGCGCAGCAAAGCCCGAATTCGAGCGATTAATTCTTCGAGATTAAAGGGTTTGACCACATAATCGTCTGCACCCGCCTCTAAACCTTGGACTCGATCGTTGCTGCTATCTAGCGCTGTCAGCAGTAAAATCGGCATTTGGCAGCCGGACGATCGCAATTTTCGACACAAACTAATGCCGTCGAGTTTAGGAATTAGCACATCCAAAACAATCAGGTCGTAATCGTATGCCTGCACCAAATGCAACGCTGTTTCACCGTCTGCTGCCGCATTCACATTGTAATTGTGAGAGTTCAGCGCTTGAGTCAGCAAACTGACTGTAACTATGTCATCTTCTACCAGCAGGATTTTCATAAACTTCACCTGTCCTTCCAACTATTCTTGGAACTTTTTATCGGTTTTTGGGGCTAATTAAATAGCCTTTTTACAACTGAATTCAAAAAATCCCCACCTTCAGTATAACAAATACTATTCTTGAAATAGAATTATTGTCAATTATTATTTTGATTTTATTTGTTTTCCTCTCGAAATGTTTCATTAGATTCGGGCTGATATTTTATGGTTTTTTGTACTTCAGCGCCTGCTGAATCTTTTGAATCAAATATTGCGAGGAATCTTGATTTTTAACTAAGTCTTCCAACTCGGTGACCGCGACTTCTGTGTGTTCTATATCTCTAACTAAAGAATCAGCGGTAACACTTTTTATGACTCCCAAAGGTTCTTGGATAGCGGTCAACGAATTGAAATTTTTTTCCGCTATTAATTCTTCCAACTCTAATAGGGCCATTTCGGCGCGATCGATCTTGATAGTCACTGATTTAGCCACATTAGCACCCGCTCTTGCTGCCTCCGTGAGTTCGTGAACTCGAAGTTTAAATCGGCTAGCAATTTGCTCCATTTGAGTCCCCAATTCAAAAGTTTTACTTGCCAGTCTGCCAATTTCTAGACTCACTTTGCTCAGGCCACTAGGCTGACTTCCCATTTGATTGGTAACTACAGCCACCTGTACTGCTAAATGCCTGACTTGTTCGATCGCCTCCCGGATGGTTCGGGAAGTGCGGTTAACCGTTTCTAAATCATTAGCTATTGCTTTGCCCACCCCCAAAATTTTATCTGTATTGTTGCAAATAGAATTAGCACCTTGAAAAGTAGCTTGAAATGCTTGGCGACCTTCCGAAGAAATCAGTTTCGCAATCCTTACAAATCGCTGATTCATTTGAGCGATTTCTTCAGCTTGTTTGACCAGTGCCACTTGCTGGGAACTAGGATTGGCATGGGAATTTTCTGTTTGACGTTGGTGGATTTTTAAAAGTTCATTACATTCGTGAACCTTAGCCTGTTCTTGTTGAATTAGCGCCAAATACTTGTGTCTTTCTACTCGGTATTTTTGAATAGCTTTGTTGGCTTGCGCTAAAAGTTTCGACTGGGCAATCACCAGAGTATGAACGTCCAAAAGGTGGTGGCTCTGGTCTTCCCTTACCACAATAATTGGTTCATAAATCAAGTCTTTGTGCCTGTGGAAAGACGCTTGGACGGCATCGTCAACTTTCCAGTTTTCCGAAAGCAGCAAAGGCGGAATTCTAATAAAATCTAACAATGCTCGAATCGGGTGTGACCCGTAAAGTTCTGCGCGATCGGGAAAACTCATTTGCTCTCGAAATTTGACGCGAGAAATCATGCCCAATACCTGTGATTCATGAGTAATAATGACTCCCGGCAGGTCTGGTTCTTGCTCAAATCTTTCAGCCACTACCTGTCCTAGAGTTGCAGCGCTCACTTGAAAGTCGTGACACGGCAGATGTCCGATCGTGAAATCGGGGGTGAGTTGAGTTGGATTGCTCATTTACCCGGATAGTGTTAAGTACAAGTTAACAAATTATATATTAATATTATACTGGAATAAGATTGTTTCAAGTAATAACAATGATAGGGAGAAATAAGCTCTCTGGCTCCGGGGCCTTCTATTACCTACTTTCTGACTACTGTCATCTCAAGCCTGTTGGATCGGCCGCACCTGTTATGCCACGGGTTCCGTCCTCACAACAGGGGCATTCATATTTTGTTCTTTAAAACAACCGGGAAAATATCTAGATTGAAACCAAAAACCTTACATCGGACTTTGCCCCTAGCAACCTTTGAGGCTGCTTACCAGTTGTTACAGCAAATGGCTGAACTCCCAGGGGCGATTTGGCTGACCGACGATGCGATGATCGCTGATTCTCACAATCTGGAAAATTCGTCGGAAAGGTTTGCAGCAGTGGTATCAGAGCATTTTAGCGCACTGCTGCGGGGCAATCTATTAGATGAGTTCGCAACAAACGGACACAAGCACAGCGAAAAAAATTTCCATTCGCAATTGAATGTGCAGTTGACTTTCGACCCCGGGGCGATCGCCGATTTCCTGTCTCCCCTCACAGACAAACTCGCAGAAATAACGCCCGCACCCTCGTGGCAAATCGACATTCGCGCCCTCAAACAAGCAATTAAAAATATACAGACTAACTCGGCCGTTCTTCAAAGTGAATTCACCCTAAATTTGCTGGATATTCTCGCTGCCAATGCCAGCCCAAATAATCGCCCGCCCCTACACAGCCAAAGAGAAATAGAGGGAAAATCCGCGCCCAAAGTTATAGATCCAGAAACGCTACAAAGCCAGATTGCTGAAGCCGTCAATCAATTACAAATTGCCAGTCCCTGTATTTCATTTTGTCAGCCAGTAGAAGATGCTTTGCAGCAGCAGCTCGAACAAGAGCGACTTTTGAATCAGGTCACAACTCAAATCCGCCAGAGTTTGGAATTGCCTGTAATTTTGTCAAAAGCAGTCGAGCAAGTGCGAGAGTTTTTGGAGGTCGATCGCCTGTTAATTTATCAATTTGAAAAAGTGCCAGCACCGCACAAGATCGAGTTAGCGAAAGAAAGACCTACGGCGGTTTCTGGGTCTGGCGAAATCCCAGAAAATTCCGGGTCTTACTTGTATTTAGGTCGCGTTACCTACGAAGCTTTAGCCAACGATGCTATCTCGTCTGTACTGAATTTTAGTGATGGCGCGCAGTGTTTTACTAATGGAGTCATTGACCGAGAGAAATATCGCAAAGGTTTGGCTTTGTGCGTCGCGGATGTGGAAACAACTTACTCTTCGCAGCCTTGTTTTTTAGAGTTGATGCGGCGGGCCAAGGTGCGGGCAAAGTTGCTAGTGCCGATCGTAGTTCAAGATGACTTGTGGGGGCTGCTAATTGCCCACCAGTGTACTTTTCGGGAGTGGGAAGAAAGCAAAAAAACTTTTTTGCGACAAATAGCAGAACATTTGGCGATCGCCATTTACCAAGCCGAACTTTATGCACAAGTCCAGCAGCAAAAGCGCACCTCAGAACAGCGCGTAATAGAGCGCACGCGAGAACTGCGCGATGCACTGGTTGCCGCCCAGTCTGCCAGCCTCGCCAAGAGCGAATTTTTGGCAGCTATGAGCCACGAATTGCGGACTCCTCTCACTTGCGTCATCGGTATTTCCGACACGCTGCTGCGGTGGTCTTACGGCAAAGTTGGCAGCAAAGAAGTGCCGATACAAAAGCAGCGGCAGTACCTGCAAACTATCCGAGACAGCGGCGACCATTTATTAGAATTAATTAACGATATTTTAGATTTATCGCAAGTAGAAGCTGGAAAAGCAATATTAAAAATTAGTGAATTTTCACTTTCTAAATTAGCTTCTCAGAGCCTGCACGCCCTCAAAGAAAAAGCTGCGACTAAAGGCGTGGAACTGCTGCAAGAACAGCGAATAAAACAAGAGTGCGATCGCTTCATCGCTGACCCGCGCCGCTTGAGACAAATTCTCTTCAATCTTATAGGAAATGCGATTAAGTTTACTCCCAAAGGCGGGCGAGTCATCCTGCGAGTTTGGGTGACAGAAGATCAAAATCGAACGCCGGCATTTCGGCAGGCCGGTACTGCACCTGCTGGCAGTACCGCTGTTTTTCAAATCAAAGATACTGGCATTGGAATTCCCGAAAATCAGCGATCGCTGTTGTTTCAAAAATTCCAGCAGTTGGATTCCCCCTACCGCCGCGAATACGGCGGCACCGGTCTGGGATTGGCTTTAACTAAACAGTTAGTAGAGCTTCACGGCGGTGCGATCGAAGTCAACTCTACAGTTGATGTCGGCTCTACTTTTACCGTTTTTATACCCATCCAAACTCTAACCAAAGATGAATCCACAAAATTCACATATGAAAAATCCAATTCATCTTTACCGCTGCATTCTTCCTCCTTGCGGGGCAGTCTCGTGCTCGTCGAAGAAGATGAAGAAACTGCCATGCTGATTTGCGATATCCTGACAGCAGCAGGACTGCAAGTGGTGTGGATGATTGAAGGTTCGGCGGCGGTGGAACAAATTGAACTTTTGCAGCCCAATGCTGTGATTGTCGATATGCGTTTGCCGGGTATGAATGGCTGCGAAATAATTCACCAACTGCGCCAAAGACTAGCTACTGAAAATATCAAGATTCTAGCTTTAAGCGCTCATGAAATTCCGCTAGATCAGATATCTTTCGTGACGGCGGGAGCTAACGATTGTTTGGCTAAACCGATTCACCCTGAGCAATTGCTGGACAAAATTATTTCTTTAATGGCCGGGATTGGTAATGGGTAATTGGGCATGGGGCATGGGGCATGGGGCATGGGGCATGGGGCATGGGGCATGGGGCATGGGGCATTGGTCATTTAATATAATTCAGTTTTTGAGGCAATTATGGGAAGACCTGATTTTGAGGAATTAGAGGTTTATAAGTTGGCGGAAAGTTTGGCGAATCAGATTTGGGAAATTGTTAAAAAATGGGATTACTTCACAAAAGATACGATGGGTAAACAGATCGTTCGGTCTGCTGATAGTGTCTGTGCTAATATTGCTGAAGGAAGAGGTCGTTATAATGACCAAGATAATCGGCGTTTTGTAAAAATTGCGAGAGGCTCTTTGTACGAAACAGTAAACTGGTTAAGATTAGCCTACGCTAGACAACTTATCACAAGCGAAAAAGTAAGCAAATTTAAACCAATTGTCGGTAAATTACTACCAAAACTTAACGCTTATTTGATTTCAATAGGGCACAGGGAATAAATTACAAAAAAGCCCCATGCTCCATGCCCCATGCCCCATGCCCAATTCCCCATGCCCCATGCCCAATTCCCCATGCCCCATGCCCCATGCCCCATGCCCCATCCGCAATTCCCCATGATTAATTGTCAAATTCCTACAGGATTAATTGTTTCTTGTCAAGCACCTGCTGATTCGCCGCTGCACGATCCGATCGTAATTGCGGCAATGGCTCGAACCGCCATCAATAGAGGTGCGTCGGGCGTGCGGATTGACACTCCGGCTCACATTGCAGCGGTGCGAAAACAGATATCCGCTCCCATAATTGGGATTTGGAAGCAGCAATTGCCGGGATGCGAGATTTACATTACTCCTCGGTTTGAAGACGCGGGGGCGATCGCGGCTTCTGGAGCCGATATTATCGCCGTTGATGCTACTCTGAGAAACCGTCCTGCTGGCGAAGAGTTAAAGACATTAATCGGGCGAATTCACAGTGAATTGGGTAAATTAGTGATGGCGGATGTAGATACAATAGAAGCTGCGATCGCGGCCGCCGAAGCTGGTGCAGATACTGTAGCAACTACTCTTTTTGGCTACACTGCCCAGACGGAAAATTTTTCGCCGCCGGGATTTGATTTGCTTGCAGAAATGGTAGAAAAGCTTAAGGTTCCCGTTATCTGCGAAGGCGGGATATCGGGGCCGGAAATGGCTAAAAAAGCCTTGGATTTAGGAGCGATGGCTGTTGTTGTGGGGACAGATATTACTGGGATTGATCTTAAGGTGACGGCCTATAAGTCGCTGATGGGGAAGTAAGTTCGGCAACCGATTGTTTAACGGATGTAACGGATGTAACGGATTGAAAAAAGTTAGGCAACCGATTGTTTAACGGATGTAACGGATGTAACGGATTGAAGGAAGTTCGGCAACCGATTGTTTAACGGATGTAACGGATGTAACGGATTGAAGGAAGAAGGGAGAAGAAATATTCGGCGATAGAAATGGCTTGTAGGCACAGGAAACGCGCCTGCTAAGGGTGGGAAATATCGGGCGATTTCTATCGCCCTTTATCAGGGGAAGTTACTAAATCAGTACGCCGTTGATAAAGCTGCTAACTACAGCCAAGGCGATCGCCCCCAGTACCGCGCTCCAAAGGCCCATCCGCAAACTAAATCCTTCAACTAACTTCGCAGCCGAGGCAAAAACAATCACGTTCATTACAAAAGCAAACGCGCCGGAAAGCAATCCCAGCGTCAGTAGGTTCGGCACGAAAAAAACTGCTTTCAGAATTGGCAAAATTAAAACATTCAACATTCCCAAAACCGCAGCGGAAATTACTGCTTTCGGTGTGCTGTCAATTTCTACGCCGATCGGCAGTTGAGAAATTAGCAGCAAGCTGCTGCCCGTCACGAGCCAAGCAATCAAAAAATCGATCGGTTCCACAGAGCACCTACCTCCTTAACAGTTGAATTGTCAGAAAAACCTGATATTTAATGTCTAACTTAGTCAACAAATCCGGCTGATTCATCTGCCAATCGATAGAATTTATGTCTGTTACTAAAGAGTTAGAAGTTATAATCCCTGTATCCTCTGCCAAATCATCCGGATGGGAACCGTATCAACCTGTTAGTTGAATAAAAAGAGCAGATTAATTAATATGGCTGGCGATTTTTCTTTTAACTCTAAAATCCGATTCGACAAAAATGGCTTGGACAATGCTTCACGGCAACGCAGCCGATCGCTCCAAGTTATGATTTTTATGCTGCTCGTCACTACGTTGGTGACGCTACCAATATTTCGTCTAGCCGAACTGCAACTGGTACAGGGAGCCTACAATCGACAGCGGGCGGAAAATAACCGCATTCGCCCTGTTTCAGTCCCAGCGACTCGCGGTCAAATTTTAGACCGCAACGGCAAAATTTTTGCGGCCAGCCGCGTATCTCGATCAGTATATGTGTGGCCAAAAGAACGATCGGCCAAGGAGTGGCAAGAGATCGCCGCTACACTGGGCCCGATCGTCAAACTTCCCGCGGCCGAAATTATCAAAAAAATCGATGTAGCTGGCTACAGATCAGCCCTGCCAGTGCGAATTAGTAAGGATATTGATGTCGGTACTTTCGTCGCTTTGGGAGAACAAAGTAATGCTTTGCGGGGAGTTGAAATTCGCGTAGAATCGAGCCGAGACAATCCCAACCAGCAGTTAGCAGCTCACCTTTTGGGATACGTCGGCGAAGCTAGTTTAGATCAATTAAAAGCTAATCCTGCATATCCGATGGGAATGATCGTGGGTCAAATGGGAGTTGAAAAATTAGCCAATTCAACTTTAGAGGGTGTTTGGGGAAACCGTTTAATCGAGGTAAATGCTAAGGGCGAGGAAATCCAAGATTTAGGTGTAAAAGAGCCTATCCCCGGCAAACCGGTACAGCTAACTTTAGATTTAGATATGCAGAAAACTGCGGAAAAAGCTTTGGGCGATCGCCTTGGTGCAGTTGTGGCGATCGACGTGAAAACCGGCGCTCTTTTAACAATGGCTAGTTGGCCGACATTTGATCCCAATATTTTCACCCGCAAGGTAACTCAAACAGAATGGGATCGGCTGCAAGGGCCAGACAAGCCATTTTTAAATCGGGCAGTTCAAGGCTATCCAGTCGGCAGCACTTTTAAGATTGTAACTTCTGTAGCCGGGATGGAGTCGGGCAAGTTTTCTCCTGACTCGACTTTGGTAAGTTCTGCTTCAATTAACATCGGCGGAATTTCCTTTAACGAACACGGTGCCGGTTACGGCGTTATCGGTTTCCGCGATGCTTTAGCCTACAGCAGCAATACGTTTTTCTATCAAGTAGGTATGACTGCAGGGCCGGAAGAAATGGCGAAATGGGCTAAAAAAATGGGCATTGGCGGTACTATTAATTTAGATCTTTTGGGGATAGACGGCGCCAATCACGGTCAAGTTCCGATACCAGCAGAGAAACAGAAAATGTATGGGGAAGATTGGTATGTTGGCGATACGGTAACAATGGCGATCGGTCAAGGTTTGGTACTTTGTACTCCGCTAGAATTGGCAGTGATGGTGTCAACTATTGCCAACGGTGGTTGGCGAGTGCAGCCACATTTGTTGGCTTCTCAAACCAATACGCCTGTTACTCAAAAAATTTCAACAGGTATTAAGCCGGCAACTTTAAATGTCATTAAACAAGGATTGATTGAGGTGGTGAAAAAAGGTACAGGCCGCGGCTTGAATGATGGTACTATTCCTTTAAGTGCGGGCAAAACTGGGACGGTGGAAATGCCCGGTCATCCTGACAATTCTATGTATGTGGGTTTTGCTCCTGCTGACAAACCGGAAGTTGCGATCGCAGTTATAGTTGAAGGCGGCGGATTTGGTTCTGTATCGGCGGCACCAATTGCTCAAGAGGTATTCCGAACCTATTTCCAAAAGCAGGGTTTTAAACCTACTAATAAGCCTCTCTAGTCATGACTTCACTGTTGACTGTTGACTGTTGACTGTTGACATTTTGTCCAATACTTCGATCGCACTATTCTTGATATCTGGGAAAAGTGCGATCGATGTTCAAAAGTTTTCCCCTACCAATCGTCTCACTTCCACGGTCTATAAATTCATCATTGGCGCCACCTGTTCCACACTCATTCCAGAATTTAAGAGTTGAGTTACGAGCGATCGTAATCTTGACTCTGCGGCCAGTCGTCCCAGTTTTTCTTCCTTATGAGTCTTCAAAAACTCACCCGTTTCAGGAACTCTAAACCTCAATTCTCCTGAAATTATATGCAATTCCAGTCCCAGCACTTCACTGAACAACCACAGCGTATCGAAAGCGATATTGTTGGCTGCAATCGGCTCGTACTGATTGTTTATTAGACGTACTCCCTGTAAAATCGGATTCAGATAATCTCCCGACGGATGGTACTGAAAATATTCCCTAACTCCCAAATCCCGATAAATTTTCGGTTTCGTTTGTTGGTCTTTCGTCTGAGTAGTTTCCGAAGTAATTTCTAACACAAAATCGGGAGTAATTCCGCCTTCTTCCCAAACTTTATAATTATCCCTTTTGCGGTTAGCTACTCCAAACACCACATAAATATCCGGAGCAACAACCGCTTGGTTGTTCCCTTGTTCATAATAAATGAAAGAATTAGCTGACACGTAAACATCAGAACGTTCTTGAAAGTAAAGCTTGACAGCTTCAACGCTGTAAGTCATGTAATCGCGCGTGATGTCGCTTTCAGCCATCGGCTCTCCGTCGCTGCTGGGATATTCAATTTCTAGTTGTTCGACTTGAGTTAAAATTGTCATTTTTCAATTTCCCTCAAAGTTAATTAATTTAATGTCCGGTAAATAAGTTTGGTAGGGTGCGTCGCTGCGATATCTTGGATAAAACTTGCAGATTATAGATGGCGACGCACCTTACACGGGATCTCGTAATATTGTGTGTATCACATATACATGGAATATGCTGTATAAACGGAGGACACGGCACTGCCTTGTCCCTACAATTAATGGGGTATGGACACTCCAAAAGCCGTGTCCTCGGTATGATTCCGATGCAGCCGGAAATGATATAACATCTGTTTGAGAGTCTACAGATACAGACTCTTTAAATTCTAATTAATCCCTCTATCTAAAATAATCATTTCCGAACCAACAACCGGACTTCTAGCTATTAACTTCCCTTCCATATTCGCAATTTCTAACTTGCTGAAATCGAGTGAGTTAGCCTCCTTCCACATCTTTGTTGCGAGTTGATTTTGCTCAACTTCGCTGAGTTTGTACCAATCTTCAGCGACTTTTACTGTCAAAATGCTGCTGGAAAAATTAACTTGAACAGACTCAACTAAACCGCCGCCCAGTCGATTCTTAATGTCAGTAACTTGATTTTGAATCGCAGCAATCAGAGACTGTTCGGGCGTCAGCGGTGGCGGTGGGATAAGTTCTACTGGTTGGGGTTTTTCCGGCGCCACTAAATCGGGCAACTTGCTTTTGAATTTAGTAGAGATTGGCTCAGATGGTACGATCGACTCTGGCGATTTCGGCGTTCCCGATGCCATAAAATCACCAAAAGTTTGCGGCGACTGCTGCGTTGCTGGGAGAGGCACTTTTGCTACTTTCTCCGGCGGTTTTGCTGAGAAACTGTTGAAAGTTAAACCGACTACAACGATAAGAGTTGCTGCTATGGCGGCGTTTAAAATTGGATCGGACAGCTTCTCGTTGGCAGATGGTGGCAGTAGCGATCGCACTAGCCGTACAATACTTTGCCAAAGTACAACGACTTTCTCTAAAAAACTCCCTTCCTTGCGTTGGGATACAGGCTTTTGCTCAACTTTTACAGCAACTTTTGGTGGCACGCTGTTAACTTCCACAGCAACAGCCGGAGGAGTTGCTGTTGCTGAGTCTGAAGCGGTGGGTGCGAGCGGCTTTTCTTGCTGCAACGGCGGTTCGGCTGGTAATTTTTTGCCTTTTTTTCCCAAATTCCCGATCGATGCAATCAAAGTTTTGATTCTCTGATTTTTGGGAACCGCGCTGCTGGCATTTTGAGTTGTGCTGCCAGTGGGGGCAGACTTGGCGGCCGAATCAACCTCCGCTGTCGGAGATTGAGAGGGTTCTGGAGTTGACTGGTTTAGCTGTTCTTCTGACATTTTCTCTGCCTTGGGGCGTTGCAAATATATCTAAACGCGATAAATTTTAGTTGAGCCATCTCAACCTTAATTTATCATTTTATTAGTTGTAACCGAATCAAAATGAGCATCAAACGCCGTCACTTTCTAATTTTAGGCAGTCTCAGCAGCTTAGGTTTTGCCGGAGTCTGGAAAATGTTTCAGCTTCGGACTGCCTGGGATACAGACGCCAACGCTGCTTTGCCTTCTAACGTTGAGGCAGAAAGGGCGATCGTTCCTTTGCCGGCCTCACCGCCTATTTTACGCTTTATTTCGGTAGCCGACACCGGTACCGGCGCAGAAGGTCAGTATGCTGTGGCTGAGGCGATGGCGCAATATCACCGGGAAAACCCTTTTAATGTTGCTGTTCTTGCCGGCGACAATATCTACAATAACGGCGAAATTGAAAAAATTAATGCTGTTTTCGAGCGGCCTTATCAGCCCTTATTACAGCAAGGTGTAAAATTTTATGCTTGTCTGGGAAATCACGACATCCGCACTGCTAACGGGGATCCGCAAGTTAAATATGCGGGTTTTAATATGCAAGGTCGCTACTATACTTTTCGCCGCGATTCCGTACAGTTTTTTGCTTTAGATACCAATCACAATGCGGATTGGAAAAATCAGCTTGTTTGGCTGGAAAAAGAGTTGAGTCAGAGCACCGCACCTTGGAAAGTTGTGTTCGGCCACCACCCGATTTATTCCTCTGGGGTGTACGGAGTGAGTCAATCTTTTATTAAGACTTTGACGCCTTTGTTTCAAAAGTACGGCGTGCAGCTTTATATCAACGGACACGATCACAGTTACGAACGCACTCGCTCGATTAACGGTACGACTTATTTAATTTGTGGGGCCGGCGCGGGTACTCGTCCGGTGAGCCGTTCTGAGTGGACGGAGTATTCTGCTAGCCGCCTGAGTTTTGCGACGTTTGATGTCTATGAAGACCGGATGTTTGTCAGTTCTATCGGTACTGACAAAGGGGTTTTTGACAGGGGAGTGATCGAAGTGCGATCGGCTTAATTCAGATTATATTCAGGAGCCAACAAAATGAATAGGGGTTTTAGAGCCAATAAAACTGGTTTTGTTTTAGAAACAACTGTAGAAGGTACGTTGAGAGGCCACGGATATCTCGAAATATGCCCCCAGTTGCCGAAAAAGCGCAAGCGAGAGTGGCTCTTAAGCTCTACTGAAAATCCCAAGCGATATGCTAAACAGGTTTATATCGGGTCTAGCATCTATGAAACTGAAATAAATGTCGATTTTTATATTGTTGATTCCGGTTTGTTTCCTCGGGGTCTAATTGTTGAGTGCAAGTGGCAAGAAGACAAAGGTTCAGTAGACGAGAAGTATCCTTACCTAAATTTAAATATTAAAAATTGTTATCGGGTTCCTACTATTGTTATAGTGGGTGGGGACGGTATGAGGCAAGGTTCGATCGACTGGTTTAAAAAACAAATTCCTGACAATCAAAATCTGTTGGCAGTCCACAAGCTCGAAGGTTTCATTACCTGGGCTAACAAATATCTGTAACAGGAGTTAGGGGACTTTCCCGCGTGTGGGGCAACCACGTATTGATCCTACGAAATATACTTAATTAGAGACTTTGCGTAAGTAAGACTTAAAATGAACGTATTAATAATTCCGTGATTTTTCCGCGCTTAAAACTATTAGAATTAATTCCCCTAGATGCTGATATTTCAAGGAGCTTTGGCAGAGATTTATTTGGAAAAAGTTGAGTATCGCTGTAGATTTTTTCGATAAAATCGCAGTTTGAATTAGACAGCATAACTTTCACCCCCCGTTCTGCAAGTTCTGCAAAAATATCTCTCAGTTTAATCTGTTCCGATTCTTTGAAATTATCCCGGCTGTAAGTCGTGAAGTTACTGGTGGCACTGATTGGATAATAAGGCGGGTCAAAATAAACAAAGTCTTCGCTACTGGTAGCAAAATCCAAAATTTCATCGAATTTTCTGACTTCAATTTGAGCGGGCGCGAGTAAAGATGAGACCGATCGCAGTAAATCTGCTTGACAAATGTTAGGATTTTTGTATCGACCTATAGGAACATTAAATTCACCTTTTGAGTTTTCTCTATAGAGGCCGTTGTAACAAGTTTTATTTAGGTAAATCAGGCGTGCTGCTTGTTCTGTATCTGTTTTGTAGGAGCGCGATCGCACCGAGTAATAATAATCTTTATTGTCCTTGGTATGTTCTAACTGATGTTCCTCTAAAAGTAGAATCAGTTCCTCCACTTTATCCCTGACACAGCGATAAGCATTAATCAACTCAGGATTAATATCTGTTAAAACAGCTTGCAAACCAGGGTGCTGCTGTGCTAAGTAAAAAAATATAGCTCCGCCACCCAAAAAAGGCTCGTAGTAAGTTGTGAACTTTTCAGGAAAATAAGGTTGATATTGTCCAATCAACCTAGTTTTGCCTCCTGCCCATTTCAGAAACGGACGTGGCAAGACGAAAGAAGGTGCGGCAGCAGACATTTATCTAGAAATAACGGCCCTATAATATTTATCACAACTAGAACTCAATAGACATACTTCTGAAGTTCTTACCGGAGGTCGCGTGGCATTAAACAGACAGTGCTGGAGCCATCGGCGAAAAGTTTTCGTTAGAATTATATATGTCAGCCTGGCCGGCAAAAATGCCCGATCGCCCGATCGGCAGATTTAGCTCCGGCTGTGCCAAAATTGTCTAACTCGCTCACAAGTGTTACCAGTCAAAGATCGTGCTGTGACACTTTACCCCACCAAGCCAATGCAAGATTTTATTAATAACGTCTCTCGCTACCCGCGCTTTTTCATTACGATATGTCTGGGAATTTTCTTTTTCCTGTTCGAGCGACTCAAACCCCTGCTCGATCGACCGACAAGTGCGATCGCCCTGATTAGTTCGATTGTAGCGACTTTTGTCTTTCTAACTTTTACACTGCGGGCTATGTTAGGCCTGAGTTCGGTTTAAAGCCTGCGCTTGAACGCAAACATCAACGGCAAATTCAGTTAAAACACTAACTCCCAAAGTAACTGCCAATTCTTGCAGGCGATCGCACACTTGACAATAGTCGCTGCGATAGATTGGAAGAGGAAGTTAGTAAGCGGCGTTACGTCAGCGCTGCTCAACCAAGCCGCAGGCCCACATTACCGAAGTGCAGGACAAGCGTTTGGGGCTATCAACATTCACTGGGGAAATACTGCACCTCTGTTTCCCCGGTGTCCCACTTAATCATTAGGAAGCGGCACACCCCGCCCCGCTTTCCTCTCCCGTTAACCTGACGGTATCACGAGAGTTTCCAGCGGACAAGACAGATGAAGTTTGAACATATCTATCAATTTTTTCAAGACCCCCCTCCTGTTTATCTAAACAAGGAGTTAGCTGTGTGTTACATTCTCTCCGTGTTATTGCGCGGAGATTCCTACGGTACAGAACTGATTGGCCAACTAGAGAGGGAATTCCCCATCTACCGACTATCTGATACCGTTCTCTACAGCGCTCTGAAATTCCTCGAAGATGAAGCCGTAATCACCGGTTACTGGAAAAAAGTAGAAGGACGCGGCCGCCCCCGCCGGATGTATCAAATCCTCCCTGAGTGGCGCCACCAAGCTCAAGACCTCGCTCGTCTCTGGCATGAGTACATTGGTCAGGGAAACGGCTCGTCAGAGCGTCGTTCCCGCGCCTTAGAAACTGGTCACACAGGTTAGCCGAGTTGGAATCGGATGCCTAAACCCTGGAGATGCTGGCGCTACTTGCAAAGCGATTTGCCCGATTGCCTTCGCTTTGCTCGATCGCCACACAGCGATTAAAGCAGCTACACTACATCAGGACTTACGCATTGTCACTTAAGAATTAGGGATGATGGGGAGATATGGAAATTATTGGGTGATGGAGAGCAAAACGCCTTGCAGAAGAAGCTTTCTGCGAATTTTGATAAAAAAGTGTCTGCGTAAGTCCTCGATCGCTTTCTTATGTAAAGTTCTGTAAAGTAATAGTAGATAATTTCAATTACACAAACTTCTACCAATGGATACTGCTGTTCTTCCCTCTACCTTTGTGCTGACGCTGCTGTTGGCCGTAGGCTTGTTTTTCTTCATCAAGGCTTCAGTCAAAGATCGCATCGAACAAGTCAAGCTGGCTTCCGAGAGCGCCCAAGAGTCACTGTTAACCGACTTACAACAGTATTTTGCCGATAGAGCTTACCGAGTTGCAGCCGTCGATGCCCCCAACTATAAAGTCACGTTTGAGGGTTTTGTGCGGCCGAGTTGGTTTCTAGCTATTTTTCTAACTCTGCTGAGTGCAGGTGGCACTCTGTGCTTGGGACTGGTTTTGGGAATGCTAGTTCCTCAGCAGGGTCAAATTTTCCTAGCTTTGGTACTGCTGTCCCCGCTGGCGGGGGTATTTTACTGGAAAAAAGCTGGACGCTCTGAGCAAGTCTCCCTCAAACTCGAATCAGTTGCTGAGTCGGGAAGCCCAACCAAGAGCTTTGTTACTGTCAGAGCTCACCGCGATGAACTAGCAGCCATGCAAAAAGCTTTAGATTTGAAACCGATCGATTATAAAGTTTGACGCGGAACGTTTTTTGATATGCTAGATGCCGTAGTTAGACTTCGAGCTGACAAACCGATGACTCAAGAGTGGCTCTTTCGTTGATAAACCCGTGGCTGTTTTTTTGATCCACTTGTTCGATCGACAAATTCGATCGACAAAACAGTCAAAAAAAAACCATTATCGTGAAAGTGCCAATTGTGGCGATCACCCTTGGGCTGCGATCACGCCTGTTGCGATGGCTCCTTATACCCTAGTTTCTAAGGACTTTTCGCAGAAATTTCAGTTGGCACTCTCCAGACAATGAGAACTCTCGCGCTTTTGTTAAAAAACTTAGAAAAACATTGCTGTCAATGTTTTGAGCTAAACATTTTGAGCTATGCGCGGCTGGCTGACACCACAGGAATTTTTTCTGTGGTAGCTTCCAACATCACCTTTAAGCTGGGAAACAAGAAATGGTTCTCTTCTACGTATTGGGCTCCAAATAAACCTTTTTCAGCCCAGAAGTATCTGTCAGTGGTATGCTCGTTACGCTTGACTAACAGCAAAGCTGGGGGAGCAATGCCTTCTGCATGGATGAACTTGCGAGCCGCTGTTACGGGTTTATCTTCGCCGCTCTCGATGCTATATTGAGGCACACACTCTAAAATTCTGCGTCCTTCTTGTCGGCGGCGACTCTTGCGTTTGCGTCTCCTGGCCAATTTCTTTACCTCCTCTGTGAGCAGACAGTATGAGCAGACAGGTTGTAATGATAGCTACCAAATCCGAGGCCAGTATATCCGTTCTAGCTCAAAATTTCAACTGTTTTTAATATATCGACATAATCTTAACATTCGTGCCGATCGACAAAAGTGTAGCGGTTGTGCTATGGTTGGCCGCAAGTTCCGGCAAAAGCCAAGCTTGGGGATCGGTGGAAGCTGCGCGGAGGGCGATGCGGGGCAATGTTGGTTCATGAAAGCCCCATGCCTTCAACATAGCTGCCTTCTATCAAAGGGAATAAATCTGAAATCGAGAAGTATCTCATCAGTAATCGGCCGCCGATCATTTGTAATTTACTTAGAATTCCGTTAGATATCTTAATGTGGCGCTCATGTTAATGCCAGCCAGTTCAGAATTTGTCAAACTTTGCCGTTCGCAGGTGGCTATCGCCGTTAGTTTGGGAGCGAAATTCAGCGCGGTATACCTGACACAAGAGTTGGTAGAAGGCAGCGAAGCAAAGTTGGTGCCGATCGCAGTTTACCCAGAAACCTCAGCCGAATTGGAAGAAAATCAGGGGTTGAGGTTGCAATCTTCCGAAAGCTCGACAGTGAAACCGGTACCGCGACTGCTGGCGCCGCCTGTTCGGCCTGTGGAAGAATCAACGGTAGAGGCAATCGCACCCGATCGACTTCCGGGTAAGGAGCGCAGTTCCCATCAGTGCCAAGGCCCGGAGAATTTGTGGCAGCAGCGGATGCAAATTGTGACGCCTCTGATACACGAGGGAGCTGTAATGGGACTCCTAGTCAGCGGTCGGCAAGACAGGCCTTGGAACGAGCGAGAAGAGGCTCAAATACAACAAATTGCTCGCACCTTAGCCCTAGCCTGCATTTTAGACCAGCGATCGCAGTGGATGCAGCAGGAATTGGGTTCGGCCCGACAAATCCAGGCTCAGGTTTACGACACGATGCACAATTTGCTGCACCAGTTCAAAAGTCCGCTGACAGCGTTGCGAACTTTTGGCAAGCTGTTAGCGCGGCGGCTGGTACCGGAAGACAAAAACCGCAATGTGGCTTTTAGTATTGTCCGAGAGAGCGATCGGCTACAAGAGTTGCTGGGCCAGTTCGATCGAACTGTTGACACCGGCGAAGCACATCTAAAACTGCGATCGGACACTTCAGAAAAAGCAATGTCCAATGTGGAATCAATCCGGCATTCTCCTCTCTCGCTGTCACCTGCGGCCAATTTGGAGGAATCCTGTTTTGTTACAGAAGTCTTAAAACCGCTGTTAATTTCCGCCGAGGCGATCGCATCTGAAAGGAATCTGAAATTGGTCGCCGACCTGGAGGCGAATTTGCCACCAGTCTCAGCGAACGATCGAGCTTTGCGCGAAGTTTTGAGCAATTTAATTGACAATGCTTTGAAATATACCCCCGCCGGCCGCCAAATTTATATTAAAGTCCGGTACAAAGCAGCGGATGGCGATCGGGCAGGATACAGCCAATTGCCTGCCATAGCAGTTGCCGTCAGCGACACAGGTTCCGGCATTCCTCCCCAGGATTTAGAGCATTTATTTGAGCGGCACTACCGGGGAGAAAAAGCGCAGACAGAAATTCCCGGTACAGGATTGGGTTTGGCGATCGCCCGCGATTTAGTCCGCCAAATGCAAGGAGAAATAGAAGTATTTTCCCCAGTCAATCCAGAATGGCTGCCCTCTGCAGAAACTAATTTATTATATCCAACCGATCGCGGCACTACATTTGTGGTTTGGCTACCAGTGAATAAGTAACGAACTCTATTGCTTAGAGACATTTTTTATGAAGCATCTACCTTTATTCGATAAAATTCCCAAGTTGTCAAATTCTTTAGAAATTTTCAAAAAACACTTTTTTCGTGTACGGTTTTTAGCTGCTTTTAACATTCTGACTGTTCTGATTTTGGGCGGGCTGAGTGTATACGCAAAACTCAACAACCAGGGAGACGGAGTTGAACGCCTGTTTAGCGACCCTTTTAATTTCTGGTTCCCTTACGAAGGAATTCTCACCGGAGTTTCCGAAGTCCTCTGGTGCATCCCAGTAGCAATTTGTGCATTTACTTTCGGAGTGCTGCGCCAACAAAAAGAGCCGCAGAGTCGATCGGGGATGTTCTTATTTTTTAGTGCTTTACTACTCGGAGTCTTTTTCCTAGATGACAGGTTTCGGATGACTTTGATTCTTTCTGGGTTGGGAATATCTAGCAAATTAATTTATTTCTGTTATGGTAGTGCTGTCTTTTTTTACGGAGTTAAGTTTTGGCGAGACATCAAAACCACTCCTTACCTGCCATTAGTCGTAGCATTCCTCTTGTTTGCTATCTCACGGTTTGAGGATATTTTTGAGTCTCAAAGTCTAGGAGTACACGCGATGTTAGAAGATGGCACTAAATTATTAGCTCTTCTGAATTTAGCACTGTATTTTTGGCACGTATGTCATCAAGAAATCGGGCGGCATTTACAGCAGAGGGAAGAACGTTGAGCGCCTAAATTATTTTACCAAAAAAGGCGTTTATAAATTAGGGTATAACTAAGCAACGCCGGCGATCGCATAGAACCAAAATAATTTATTTGATTTTGATATGGCATCGGAAGATTAGCCAATTTTAGATAGTGAATTAATAACCGAAGGGAATGTCTGAGCAACTTGTTATCTGATGTAGAATAACAAAAAGTTTTTCCTGTCAAACGAGCTATCAAGATGTGTTAATCTTGTATTTACGCGCTCAACAATTCAACACCGCCCTAATTGATGTATCACCGGGTTCATCAGCTTTGACTATTTTTTCACGAAACTCGATCGCATAAATTTTCATTTTTCTGCTTCTCTACGGAATGCAGCGTACTAAATATACATGGAATATGCTGTATTTTTACGGCACAGTTAATAACGCCTCGGAAGAGATTGTTAAAAAATATATTGCAAACCAACACAATTAAGTTAGAAGAATATGGCTAAAGCCGCAGCAAGTCCCCACCCCAGCAAAGGCGGGACTTGCTGCGGGAAAAAATTCTGTCAGAATTCCGATGAATGAGGAATTAGCAATTACCCTATTCTCATGCAACTGAAAACCGATATATAGCAATCCTAAATCATTTGTGAATTTCTTACTCTCTCCCCTTGATAAGGGGAGGGTTGGGGTGGGGTAAAAAGTTTACGACTCCTGCAAGGATTGCTATATGATCAATCAATTCAGCCAGATAAGTTTTCTAGGCATTCGCTACAGCGATCTTAGTGGCTCTACAGATAGTGGGCAGATCAATAATAAACTGCGTTCCCTGCTCTGGCGTAGAAATACACTCCAATTGACCGCAGTGTTTTTCTATCAGAATTTTTCGGCTGATGGACAATCCCATGCCTGTACCTTTTCCTATGGGTTTAGTAGTAAAAAAGGGAGTGAAAAGTTTAGCACGAACTGTTTCTGTCATGCCCACACCATTATCAGAAATTGTTACCAGGATGTGGGAAGCCGAGCTAATGTTGTCATGCGAATTGCCGGGTACAACTTCAGTCCGAATCAAAATCTGGGGGTGAAAAACAGCACCATCTTCTCTATTTACCCGCTCTTCCAAAGCATCTATAGCATTCGCTAAAAGGTTCATAAACACCTGATTGAGCTGACCGGCATAACAGTTCACAAGTGGCAATACACCATAGTCTTTTATCACATTAATAGCAGGCCGATCCGACTTAGCCTTTAGTCGGTGCTGTAAGATCAGCAAAGTGCTATTAATGCCTTCGTGGATATCTACTGATTTAATTTCAGTTTCATCCAGCCGCGAAAAATTGCGTAGAGAGTGAACAATATTGCGAATGCGTTCGATCCCTAACTGCATGGAAGAAAGCAATTTTGGTAAATCATCTATGATAAATGGCAACTCTGCATCTTCTATTTCATGGATAATTTCTGCTTCTGGTTGCGGGTAATACTTTTGGTAAAGATTCAACATATTAATGAGTTCTTTAATATAGTCGTTGGCGTGGGACAGATTGCCATAAATAAAGTTAACCGGATTATTGATTTCATGAGCGACACCTGCAACTAATTGACCGAGACTAGACATTTTTTCACTTTGAACTAGCTGGAGTTGTGTTTCTTGGAGTTCTTTGACAAAATGCTCTAAGGCAACAGATTTTTGGTGCTCTTTTTCTTCACTGAGACGGAGTGCTTTCTCTACTTGTTCGCGTCGCTCTATTTCAGACTGCAATTTATGACTTAGAGAAAAACTTCTCAAAGCTGTTAGCATCGTAGTGTATAGCTTTGATGTCGTTAATTCAGTTTTAGTTTTATAGTCATTAATATCGTAATTGATAATAATGCTTTTTTCAGGTACTTGTCCGGGTTGACCCGTGCGTAAAATAATTCGCACTAACTGGTTCCATAAGACTTCGCGGACATATTTAACAAAGTTTAAGCCAGCATCATCTGTTTCCATAATTACATCAAGTAAAATGATGGCAACATCAGGATTTTCTTGGATTAGCTGTTTAGCTTCACGAGCGGAGTAAGCATTAATGAAGGTTAAAGATTTATTCTCAAAGACAAACTTCCTGAGTGAAATTTCGGTAGCGGTGTGAACTTGAGCCTCATCATCTACAACTAAAATTTTCCAGCTTTCACTCAGTTTTTCTTCTGTGGTTTCATCTGCAAACAATATCTCGTCATCCGAGTCGATTACTTCGGCAAAGTATACTGTTTCTGGAGATGGTTGAGTTAACAAATCGTCAAAATCACTTTTCATTGCTGTACACCTTTATTTTTTACTAATGTTTAGGTTTGAAGTTAGAAAACCTGTTAAGAAAAAGGCAGAAGGGAGAAGAGTTACACAGCAACCTTTTCAGTCATCCTTACTTTACTTTTAATGAGGTGGACTTACTTAGTTATCTTGGTCAGGAAATCGGAATTGGAACTCTACATTGGTGAATCAATTTGCATGGGTAATTTAATAATAAACTTAGTGCCTCTTCCCACCTCACTTAGACACTCAATTTCACCTTTGAGTTTTTGGGTGACTAAATTGTAGACAATATGTAACCCTAACCCACTGCCACCTTGACCACGCTTAGTGGTAAAGAATGGCTCAAAAATTTTACTTAAGTTTTCTGGGGGAATACCTTTACCTTCATCGGCGTATTCAAACCTTAGCCGATTACCTTCTTGTTCCCAAGCAAAGATTATTTCCCCAGAAATTCCTGGTTCATAGGCATGAATCAGAGAATTGATTAGCAAGTTTGTCACAACTTGGGACAAGGCTCCTGGATAAGAATCTATAGCAATTTTGCTATCTCCCTTAATTTTAAGCGAATGTTGGCTATTTTTCAACTTTGGTTTTAATTGTAATAAAATTTCATCAAGATAAGGTCTGATCTGGAAAGTACGTCGTTCTTCGCTAGAGCGATCTACTGCTACTTGCTTAAAGCTTTGAATCAAGGCTGCCGCCCGATCTAGGTTAATTAGAAGTGCTTTACTGCTTTGACTAGCAATATCGACAAACTCTTCTAAATCCGAGCGCTTCATTTTGCCACTTTTATAAATAGATGCAAATTCTGTGGTATTTTCTGCCAAAGCTGAAGCAACAGTGACGCCCACTCCGATGGGAGTATTAATTTCATGGGCAACACCAGCAACTAATCCTCCTAGAGATGCCATTTTTTCAGATTCGACTAGCTGAGTTTGGGTGGCTTTTAAAGCCTCTAGGGTGTTCGATAATTGTTGAGTACGATCGCTCACTAATTGCTCTAAGTTTTGATTAAACTCCTGTAAATTTTTGTAAAGTTGAGCATTCTCAATGGAAATAGCAATTTGGGCAGATAAAAGTTTTAACAATTCTAGCCGATCGGTAGTAAAAGC
>NZ_JAUBPI010000004.1:0-82197 GCF_036700645.1 Microcoleus sp. S36b_A4
GGTCTGACCAGTTTTTTTTCAACAATTCTCTAAAAGCCTCTTGACAAAAGACTTACAGTCTTAACTTGTCACCAATGCTCCTGCAAGGATTGCTATATGGTATGATATGCGTTGGCGTCATTACCAATTCCCAATTCTCACAACAATATTAATAGATTTCTTATGAAATACTGGTACGAAACGCTCGCAGTAGCGCAGCGAATTTTAATTGAATTGGGGAGGCGGCGACGCAGCTTAGTCTTGTGGAGTATATTTCCAGTTTCTATCTTGGTAATTAACGGTTTAATTTTAAAAGAACGCGCTAATCTCAGCACAGCAAAAGCCTTTGAAACTGCTGCACCTGCCAGCTTAGTAGGAGCAGCTTTATTTTTTAGCTGTCTCGGTGGTAGCGTAGCAACAGTAGTAGCAGAGCGAGAACAGCATACCCTCAAACGCTTGTTTATTTCCCCGCTGAGCGGCACTTCCTACTTTTTAGGAATTTTCCTTGCTCACAGTTGCATCGGCATCGGTCAGGTAATTTTAGTATACACGATCGCCTCTTGTTTAGGAGCAAAATTTCAAGGCTCAATCCTGTTAGGATGTGCGATTATTCTGCTCAGTATTGTATCTTATGTAGGTGTAGGCTTTATTCTCGGCACCCAGTTTGCGAGGCGCACTGAAGATGTCAACTCGCTAGTAGCGGCTTTCGGCGTTCCTTTGTTGATTTTAGGAGGCGCATTTTTGCCTACTTCGCTGTTTCCCAAAAGTCTGCTGGATCTCGCCCAGTATAACCCAGTTTATCACATGAACGAAGCGCTGATGGGTGTGTGGGCTGACGGCAAAGATTTGGCTGATATTGCAGAACACTTTTGGTATTTATTCATATTTTCTATTGCCATGATTGTAGGTGGATGGCTTTCTTACCGCAGGATGCTGAGAGTAGAAAGAAGACTTTAAAAGTATCTCATTATGTCCTAATTCTTCATCTCTCTCTTCTCTTCCTCTGCGGTTTAATCGTTCAGAAAAAACCGTAAATATATAAAATAATACGGAGAATTAAAGCAGTGCTGCAAATTGAAAATTTAAATAAGTCTTACGGCGAGCGTTCAGTGCTTAAAGATTTAACACTGCACATTCAAGCTGGAGAAATTTACGGTTTGCTCGGATCAAACGGGGCAGGAAAAACTACTACTATCAATATTTTATGTAATTTGCTAAATGCCGATAGCGGTCAAGTTTCTATCAATGGCGAACCTGTTTCCGAAGCTACAAAATTGTTAATAGGTGTAGCGCCCCAAGAAAATTTGCTTTACAAAAGCCTTAGCTGCGAAGAAAACCTCAACTTTTTTGCTCAAATTTACGGCTTAGAGCGCAAGCAGCGGCGCTATCAAGTAAGACACTGTTTGAAAGCAGTAAATTTGACAGATAGAGCTACAAGCCCCGTGGAAACTTTGAGCGGAGGAATGCAGCGCCGTTTGAATATTGCGGTAGCTTTGGTACACCAGCCTAAGTTAGTAATTTTAGACGAACCGACAACGGGTTTAGATATTGAGGCCCGCTATGAAATTTGGGAGTTAATTCAGCGATTGCAATCGGAAGGAATTACAATTTTGCTGACAACTCACTTGTTGGATGAAGCTGAGCGGCTGTGTCACAGGATTGGGATTTTAAAGAATGGCAGTATTGTGGCGGAGGGCAGTTTGGAGGAGTTGCAAAAACTGATTCCGGCCCAAGAGATTATCGTCGTAAAAACCGAGGAAGAAGCTGAAGTCATCGCCCGCGCTAAACAATACAGTTTCATTCCCCGCCGCTACGGTAGCGATTTAGCTTTTTGGCTGCCGGAACGTTTAGAATTAAAAGAGATTATTCTGCTGTTCGATGGGATTTCTATTGATTCAATCGCTCGGTATCCGGTGCGGTTAGAACATATTTATGTCGAAGTCACCAAACAAACTGCATCTTAAATATGCGTCCATCAGCGTACATCCGCCCGGTGCGCTTCAAAAACCAAAGAAACCGGGTTTTTTGCCATTTTTGGCGACTGTAACGCACTATCTCGCAAAAACCCGGTTTCTGACCACCCTAACGGGTTTACACAGTCTTAGCCCACTCGATCCAAGTTTCCATCGGGTGGAAACCCACTGATTTGTAAAGCTTTGTTGCCCCCGTCAAACTGTCAGCATCAACGCTGAGTTTAGCTGTGTTTGCACCCGCTGCTTTCAACTTATGCAAACCAGCTAATAGCATCGCTTTTCCTAAACCCATTTTCCGAAAGTCGCGCCGCGTACCCAACAATTCAATCCAACCGTCTTTTGTGCCACTGCGGGCGTTTTTTTGGGGTTTGATTTGACAGTCGCAGAAAGCTGCAAATTTTCGTGAAGCGAAGCTATCCCGCAGAGAATCGCCCGAAACAGCAATCAAGTCTAATTCCGGCTTATAATTCGGATCTTGCATCCAATAACGCACGGTTTCGGCAGTTAAATCGTGGTGATTCCAGTGATCGATAAATGACTGGTTGAACATTTCTACCCAGGGTTGGATGTCTTGTTCTCCTGATACGTGTGTCAGCACAAAATCTGCGGGAAATTCGGGTGTTGGTATTGGTTCAGCGAGGGATCGGGCCATTGTCCAAAAATAGCGATCGACCTCAAAGCCCTGTTTTTTTAAAAGCATGATTTCATCTGTTTTATCCTCCCGGCTGTAGGTACGCAATTTCGCGGGCAAGTTCCGTTCTTTCGCCACTTCGCGCAGCCGCTTTTCTCCCCACTTAATTATGTCTTTTTCTAATCCTTCGCCCCGGAAATTTGGATGCACATAAAACCACAGACAAGCGTCTATTTCAGCCGGGAAATCTGGCATATCTAGGAGTGACAAACCGATTAGTTTGTAATTACCATCTTCCCACAACTGCACGTCGCGGGCTTTGTCGAGTTTGGGTGCATCAAGTATTAGCTTGAGTTCAGTTGCTGACACTTCTTCGCCGAGTCGATCCACTGCTTCGCAAGCATCGATCAAATTTGCGATCGCGCACCAGTCAGTTTCGCCCTTGTAGGAGCGTGTTGTTAAGATATTCATAGAAAACTTGCAATCCGTAACTTCGGACTGTTCCTCTTAATGGGTATTGGCAAACAAGTACAGTGAATTTCTTGCAAAAATCCGAGTTTTTGATGCTTAACCGCAGATAAACGCGGATAAACGCGGATGTAATGCAGATTTATTGTGGTGTCGATAAAACTCAGAAACCTGTTTATATCACCCAGGCTTTCAGGTTTTATCTAATTAGGCAATCATAAAAATTGGTTTGCCCCTTCGGGCTAGTTTTGTATGTGAGTTTATGGCTGGATGTCGATGAGTCGCGCTCTCTTTCGTTACCAAGCTTGGTGCTTAAGTAACTATTGTTTGAATAAAGTTTCTACAGCTAAGTAAAGAAGTTGTCACCCCCACCGGGTAGTTGATTTTTACTTTTGCTCTGTTTTACAATAAATCCTTTTTCAGGGTTTTTTGGCTCCTCGTGTTAACTCGCCCGATCGGGATAGGGGAGAAGTTGAACTTATTTAAAAGTTGCCTATTTCAACTATAACCTGAGCTGTTTTTTTTTGCAACTTGGAAATTGAGGGAATGTTGCTAGTATTAACGAGGCTGGCATTTGATTGCAGGAGCGCTCCGGCTTTTAACCAGCCGTAACTGTAATTTATATAACGTTTTTGCCTGAGTTGATGATTTAATTTTATCCAAACGTTAAACTAACGTTAAACTGTTTTTTACAGATTAATATGAGGTAAATATGCTCGACAACCTCGATTTAGATATTTCGCTGGATAAAGAAACCTATGATGCCAAGATAGAAATTTTAATGCAACAGTTGCGATCGCTCCAACTAGCCTGCTGGGAAAAAAAATTGCCCGCAATTATCGTTCTCGAAGGCTGGGCCGCTGCCGGCAAGGGTGCTTTAGTCAAACAAATGGTAGGGTACATGGACCCGCGGGGGTTTGCCGTCCACCCGATTTGGCCGCAGTCAGATGCAGAAATGGGCTATCCTTTCCTGTGGCGGTTTTGGCAGAAACTCCCTGCCCGCGGCAAAATTGGTTTTTTCTACCACAGTTGGTACACTCACATTTTAGAAGACCGATTGTTCGATCGAGTCTCCGACGCCGAAGTACCCACAGCAATCAGGCAAATCAACGCCTTCGAGCGGCAGATGGTTGATGACGGCGCCGCAATTGCCAAATTTTGGATTCACTTGAGCAAAAAAGAACTCAAGCATCGGCTCAAAAAACTAGAAGACGACACCTTACAAGCTTGGCGAGTGCGGCCAGAAGATTGGAAACAAGCCAAAAAATACGAAGAATACACAACTTTTGCCGAAGAAATGGTAGCCCAAACCGGCACGGGCCCCGCACCTTGGACGCTAGTAGAAGGCGATTGTCAGCGGTGGGCGAGAGTCAAAGTTTTAACGCAAATGGCAGCGACAATTACAGAAGCCTTAGACAGACGAACGATGCAATCAGCACCGATACAATTGCCGCATCAAGAACACTTACAACCTACTGAACCCGACTTGCTGGCCCAAGTAGATTTAACTCAATCGTTGTCGCCCGACGAATACAAACAGCAACTTCGCGAGGAACAAAGTCGTTTTGGGAAACTGCAACAAAGTATCTACGAAGAGGAAATCCCCGTGTTAGTGCTGTTTGAAGGTTGGGACGCCGCCGGTAAAGGAGGAGCAATCAAACGCTTGACGGATGTATTAGACCCCCGCAGTTACACCGTTAATGCCTTTGGGGCGCCGACAGACGAAGAAAAAGCCCACCAATACCTCTGGCGGTTCTGGCAACGGCTGCCAACTGCTGGTAAAATCAGCATTTGCGATCGAAGTTGGTATGGTAGAGTGCTCGTCGAGCGAGTCGAAGGATTTGCCACCGAACCCGAATGGCGCCGAGCTTATCAGGAAATCAACGAATTTGAGGAGCAACTCACCAGTTTCGGTTGTGTCTTAGTTAAATTCTGGCTGCACATCAGTCCTGACGAGCAACTAAAGCGGTTTACAGAGCGGCAAAACAATTCATTTAAACAATACAAACTCACCGAGGAAGATTGGCGGAATCGGGAAAAGTGGAATTATTATGAAGTAGCGGTGAATCAAATGATTCAGCGCACCAGCACGCCGGCTGCTCCCTGGACGCTAATTGCGGCCAATAACAAGTATTATGCTCGTGTTAAAGTAATTCAAACGGTAACGCAGGCAATTCGGAATCAACTGAAGCGCCGATAAAGTGGGATTGCTGAATCGGTAACAGGTAATGGGGAAAAAAGTAGGCAGAACAAAGCAGGCTTGAATTGTCAATTCCACCTGCGGCGTCCTCGCTCCATTACCAATTACCAATCAACTATTACCAGTTATCAATTACCAATTAACAGTCAGCAATCTGTGACTGGAAGTAGCGGGCTTGCACCCTGCAACCAATAGTTGATAGCTGACCGGAATCGAGCATCAGAATAAATGCGATCGGACTGCGTTATTCGCGAAAGTTAAAAACCCACCGATGCCCGTATTTCCTCCCGCAGCTAAATTCGCGCTCGTTTCCACACTTCCGTACTAATTTATGAAGACACAGAATATTGCAAGATGCCAGAACTGTTAGCTCGCATTCTATTTCTATTCCTCCTGTTCTCACTGATCAAATCGTGGTGGGATCAATCAGGAGGTAAAGACAATCCGTTATTAGACCGACTGCGCGTTTTGCTGCTGATCAGCCTTTTGTTCCTGGCTTTTTTTGCGCCAGACACACCAGTCGGAGCAGCGATTTTCGGGCTCATAGCCTTCTTCTTTAAGCCGTTGGGTTTTTCCATCACTCTGCTGGTGATTGCGTCGGCGCTGATCACGAACGGGGGCATCCGCAACCCGGCGCCGAGAATGATCCTGGCAGCGCTGCTAGTTTTGATCCTTTCGAGTATGCCAGTTGTCGCTTACTGGTTCGCCGACCAAGCAGAACGGGACGCCGCTGCTGCCGTCCGCACAGCTTGCTGCGATGAAACTGCCGCGGCGATAGTTCTCCTAGGCAAGGGAACCACTCAGCCTCACATCCCCAACCGAGTAGCGATTCAACTGACAGATACAGGTAATCGCCTGCCCTATGCTGCCGTTTTGTACCGCCAAAAAGTGGCACCGATGGTCATCGTTACCGCTGGCCCCAGACCAGAGTTGGAGGGTTATGTTGGGGAAGCGAAGGATATCGAGACTTTGCTGGCAAACAACATGGGCGTGCCGCGCAGCAGTATCGTTCTCGACGATAACGGCAGCAACATACGCACCAGCGCCCAAGAAGTGAGAAAGATACTCGACAGCCGTGGCGCCCCGCGCAAAGTAATCCTGGTAACATCTGCGATTCAGATGCGCCGTGCCAGCCTCGCTTTTGCGAATATGGGAATCCAGGTGATTCCTAGGGCTACCGACTTCTACACTTTTCAACCCACATCAGGAGGAAAATCCAGACTCCGCTTAGACGCGGGAGATTTTCTGCCCAGTGCAGAAGCTTTGGTAACTACGACGCGAGTATTCGATGAATATTTCGGGTCTTTTTATTACTATTTGCGCGGCTGGCAGGCTCCCAGAGCCTAAAGTGGCAAGTTGCTGGTGTTTTTCTTAGGCAACAGCGACTGCTCCCCAGATTGGTTTAACATCTGATGAGAATGAGACCTTTGTGGGGAGCTGTATTTTTTTCTCATTCCGGCGGGGTCGCCGACAATCAAGTTTGCCATGAATGCAAACAATACCCAAAAGATAACTGGCTCCCACTCGGATTTTTTGGGCGGTGCTTCTGGGGTTGTGACAGATTCGACGTTGACTTTGATATCTAGTTTGCCTTCAATTTCTTTGCCTTTGAGAACTCCCTCCTTGCACACACCCTTAAAAATCATGGGAGCGGGCTTTGGTGCTTCTGCTTTCGCTTCATCTGCCATTTTTTTATCCTGGTTTTGGTGAATCCGGTTGGATAGTACATTCTTAAAGGTTCGGGGGTTTTCCGGACAGGATTTCGCGAACTCTGAAAGAATTAAGTTAAATATGCACCTCGCCCCTTACAGGGGCTTAAACATAAGCATCTGAAGGCATTTCGAGCTAGTGCTGGTTTTTTTTAGATAGCAGCCTGGCCTTGAAGCTGCTACTTATATATCGGGGTGAAGGGGAGATGTTTATGCAAAGTACAGGTTTTTTATGAAAAATTTATTTGCTCCCGGTGGGCAGAAACGTCAATAGCCTGAAGTTCGAGCTTGGTTGAGATCCCCGAAGAAACCCAGTTTCTTCCCGCAGCGGGCCCAAGTGACGCAATTCCGTTAATAAACCGGGTTTATGGCTCAATATCGCGCCAGGAATACCAATCTAAAATTTAAAATGATCGAAATAATCGAGCGTGAATATATCCACCAGCCAACTATCTTCATTGGAACCCGAACAACTAGCAGCTTGGGCAAAAGAGGCAATAAATTGCAGTAAATTCGGTCAAATCCCCGCGTACATACCTCTCCTTGCGCGAGCCGAGAGACAAGGATTTGCCGTGCAAATTCGGGCAATTGACGGTAAATTTTTGAGCTGGGGTAGCATTGCTCAAACATTCCCGCTGATGAGTGTAGTCAAGCCCTTTGTGCTGCTTTATTTGCTGTGCGAATTGGGCGAAAAAAGGGTATTTGACTGCGTTGGCTGTGAGCCTTCGGAACTGCCTTTCAATTCCCTCATTCAACTCGAAATAGACGAAGGGAAGCCGAGAAATCCGATGATTAATAGCGGAGCGATCGCCCTAGCGTCTTTGATTCCCGGTCAAAATTCTGTGGCGCGCTGTCAAAACTTGCTCGAATGGTTAAATCAACAGGCAAACAGTCAGTTATTTCTTGATGAGTTAATGCTCGATTCAGTGAAGACAAATCCGAATCCAAACAATTGGAATCTAGCCTTGAGAATGGTAGAATCTGGTTATATTCAAAATGCAGAAATTGCTTTAGAAACCTACAACCGCGTCTGCTGTTTGTCGGGAAGTGTGGAGGATTTAGCTAAGCTGGGGATGGTTTTGGTAAAAAGTGGCGATCGACAAATCGGCGAAAACAGCCGTACTGTCAAAGCACTGATGGCAACTTGCGGTTTGTATGAAGCATCCGCCCGCTTTGCGCTGCGGGTGGGACTGCCGGCCAAGTCGGGAGTTAGCGGGGCAATGCTGTCGGTAATTCCGGGTCAAGGTGCGATCGGCTTTTACAGTCCGCCCCTGGATAAAGACGGAAATTCTATCGGTGGCTTATTTCTATTAGAAAAAATAGCTCACAGTCTGCGGCTAAGCGTATTTGATTAGATTGGTCAGTAGTCAGTAGTCAGTAGTCATTAGGAATGGGGAATGTCTAATGGGGAATTGGAAAAAAGGTAATTTTCCCTACTGACAACTGACAACTGACAACTGACAACTGACTAATGCTTTTCGCCCAAAATAGCATAAACCACAGTCTCTTCTTTTTTGCCGCGTAATTGAATCGAGCCTACTTTTTGGCCTTCGTAGCGATCGCGCACGTAAGAAAAAGTCCTCGCCGTCACCAACAAATTAAAAGGACTGTCAGAAACAATTTCCTTATTCATCGCCTCCAATCTAGCAGCAACATTGACAGCATCGCCGATCACAGAATAATTCAAACGCCTGGAACCGCCCACGCTGCCAGCAACTAACTGTCCGGTATGCAAACCGATGCCAAACTTAATTAAAGGTTTGCGTTCAATTCTAAGCTGCTGATTAAGTTGGTGCAGCCGTTCGTGCATCGCAATACAAGCCGCAACTGCATTCAAAGCATCTTGTTGAATTTGTCCATATTCGGTATGGCAAAAAGGCACCCCAAAAACTGCCATAATTGCATCACCGATGTATTTATCTACAACGCCGCCGTGATCCATAATACAGTTGGTCATCGCTTGCAAATAATTGTTCAGCCAGGTGAGTAAATCTCGCGGCGGCATTTTTTCTGAAATCGAAGTAAAACTACGAATATCCATAAACAGCACCGTTGCTGTAAGTTCTTGAGGTTCGAGTTCTCCCTGTTCAAATATCTCAGCTTTGCGTTGCCAAATAAGCTGAGCAGTCTCTGGATCGACGTGCTTTTCAAATAACCTCATCAACTGCTGCTTTTCGTACTGTTCCCGCAGTTGCAAAGCAGTGCTAGATAAAATGAGAGTGCCGATAGGTGCGGCAATCGGAACCCACCAAAAAAAGAAGCCAAATAACAAAGCAGCAGCCGCAATCCAAATTATAGGCAAACCGAGAGCGATCGCAATTCTCTCTTGAACACCTCGCTTGCCCAGAACCAAAGCAGTAAGCGGGCCAATCCCCAACAATAACAAAATTTCTACCACTACCGGCAGCCGCTGCAGCAAGCGTTGATTGAGCACATTGTCAACCAACGCTGCATATAAATAAACCCCAGCCGTAGTCTTGTTGAGAGGTGAAGATATGGGGTCGAATCCCGTAGCAACTATGCCCACTAAAACTAACTTATTGGTCAGAGCATCTGCGGGAATTCTACCTTCTACGACATCAACAAAACCATAGGTAGATAGATTTTCTGTTTTCCCCGGCCAGTTAATCCAAACTTTTTTTTCCTGCTTATTTTTTGAATGTGGAAGCAATACTGGATCTTGGGGATTAGCAGCATTGTACCTGTGAGTCATGGCTAAACCGAAATTAGGAATCCCGTTGAGAAAGATTTTTGACTCGCGGGTAATACCGTCGCTATCGGCTTCTTGGCTGATGTGGCCGACACCTGCGGCGGCTGCTTTTAAAGAGGCTACGGGTTCTTCTTTGGGGGTTCTAGGGAGTACAACTTTGCCGTTGGCGGCGATTGCAGCGGCTAAAATATCATCTTTCGGACTTGGATCGAGAAAAAGAATGTCAAAACCAACTGCTGTAGGGGGAGATTTTTTCAGTGCTTCTAGCAGTTCGGCGTAGCGGTTGCGGGGCCAAGGAAATTGACCGTATTCTTGCAGGGAATGTCGTTCGATCGCAATTACCACAATTCTCTCATCCCATCCGGGATTGGGCAAAATTCCCAATTCTCGAATTTGAAAGAGAGTTTTGTATCCCAAATATTCAAGGGGTTTCCACATTCCCACTTGCAGCATGATGACAGACATTATACCTACTACTGCCCCTGTCATCCAGGGAGGATTTGTTGCTATATATTGCCGGAGGCCGAGCAGTTGATTTTGTTTGAGATGATCGATCCATTCTTTGAACTTCATGCAATTAATTTGACGAAATCATTGACATTTGAGTCCGACCTTCGAGAGGAGTTATATCAATCCTCGCATCCTTTTTAAATTTTTTACCCCACCCCAACCCTCCTCTTATCAAGGGGAGGGAGTAAGAAATTCACAAAGGATGCAAGGATAGCTATATATCAATTGCGGTGGCACTCCTGTTGATTGTTAACTGTTGACTGTTGGCTGTTGACTTGCTATTTAAAAACTGAATGCTTGACTGTTAACTATTGACTCGATTTTATGATTCCGATGCAACCGGAACGCATATGATAGTCATGAAGTTTTACAAAACCGTAATGGCGAAAGGTTAACGCCAAATTTATTTATTTTGAGTAATCTCTTGGGCATCTAAATTATATTTGTAGGCGAGCGGGACACCTCACAATAATTGAATTAAACTTGACTTTAAGATTTAGACGCGGCTGGGCTTACGAAGTTTCACCGCGAAATGCTTCGCCCTTACACGAAATAATCAACTCAACTAAAACTTACGATCTAACTCAGATCCTCAGAGACTGCCCGCGCAATTGGCTCTGAGAGGTTGTTTAGGGAACGGCGAGGCTGTAGTGCCGTTCTGTGACTGACGGCCCTCGCACTACGATTTGGAGGCGGCGGCTTGGAGGTAAAATTCCTTGGATCTTGAAGTTGCCATTTCGATCGATCTTAATAGCTTCGTTGTTGACATAAAGTGTGTCGATCGGGTTAATTTGACCGCTGAGGCGATAGATATTGCCGCTGAGTCTCAACAACCTGCGGACTTTGAGTTTAGCTAGGCGAGGGCTGGCTGAGGGCGCCACGGGCGAGGTTTGAGGGAAAATTGTCGTGGAGTTGCCGCTGTTGACAACTACTTCCGAGTCGGTGTTGCCGGATACTACGACTTCACCTTCAATCGTTTCGACTGCGGTTTTACCCCCGCCGACACTGACGCCAAAGGAAGTGCCGCGGACTCCCGCAACGCCTTCTGGGGTTTCAACCCTGACTGGGGCGGTTTTGGCAGATTTTTTTTGTTGGGCAATTTGACTCGATTTGCCGAGTCCGCTGAAGGTATTGAGGGACGCTATTTGGTTCGGCGGGATAATTGTTGAGGTGCTGGCTGCGGGAGTTGTCGCCGCAGTTTTGCCGATCGACAACCTGACTCGCCCCCTGCTGACAAAAATGGCTGTGTCTTTTTCGCCGCCTGCACTGCTTGACAAATTGGATATTCTGACTGCGGTTTTTTCGCCAACTTCCACGGTGCCGAGGTTGTTGTCGATGCCTAAACGGGCTGTGGAATCGGGGCCGGTGATGATTTCGTCTCCGGGGGCGAGTAGCCGATCGCCCACAACCGCCGGCCGCCCTTTAAAGCTGACTGTACCGCGAATTTCTTCTATTTCGAGCGATCGCGCGCCCGTTGTTGCCTGAGCGTTTATCATCTCTGCTGGGGATGGATTCGCCGCCACTGTTGTCGGATTTTTGGGAGATTTTGAGGCGGTTGGTAGTGCTGGCTGTCGATCGACTGAGATAATTTTAGTAGGGTTAGACGGCTGTTTGGGGGATGCAGAGAGCGGACTGGCGATCGTCGCACGACCAAGCGGCAGACAGGCAAACACAGCTAATGATAAACTTAGGAGCGGAATTTGGGTCGAGCGCCCACAGGTAAAAATTTTATTCATAATTTCAATTTTGTCATATTGAAGTTTCTAGACTTCCTTTCCTGTATCAGACACCCTAAATCCGGCAATCGTTCGACTTTTTATGCCCTAACACAGCAGCACAAATAAACTTTCTCAGCCTGAAATTTTAGCATTAAATCTTTTTTTTATTGTCCGATTGTAGTAAACCGTTACAACATGACCGTTTCCTAGAATCTGACATTCGGAAAATTTTGCAAGCTAGACTCCAAGTGCTTTACAGCATTAATCTTAGCCGATGTCAACGTTAGAAATACAAGATTTATATATAGCAAACCTAAAATTAATTACTGCTTCTGAATGTCTTTTGGCTTCTACCGGAAGGATGACTAATTGGAAATAAATCCTGTAGTTGTGGCAATTAATAAAAAGATTGTTTTTGGGAATGGATAAAAAATAATTATCTCCGTGGTGCGCGAGGCTCTGGAAGTTGAGCTTGCCGCTGTGTAACCTGATGAGGCAAACCCAAGCGAATCCGGGTAGACGATCGACGAACTCCGACTAGAATACCGTTTTTTAGGGAAAGTTGGTGGAAATTTCGAGGGAAAATCATAGCGAGCGATCGCCTGCTGGTGTTGCTGTTGAGAAGTAGACGCCAAACTGTAAAATAAACGGTTGTATATAGGTTATATAGAGCAGGAGAACAATTTCAGTGGCAATAGAAGTAGGTCAGAGAGTGAAGGTGCGCCGTCTCAGAGATCGGATACCTGCAAATATAGTGGGCAAGATAAAGGAGAATCCAGTAGGCACTGTTGACGGATTCAAAATGGTTGACGGTAGCGGAGTAGGCGTGGTTGTCAAGTTTGACGGTTTTGCGACTTGGTTCTTTGAAGATGAGCTAGAACCCGTTTAACAGAAGGCAGTTGTCAGTGGGCAGTGGGCAGTCGGTAGTGGTTGTTTCTGATTCCTGATGTGTGAGTTGTTAGCTGCTACCAATAACAACTGACAACTGACAACTGACAACTGCCCCCCTCCCCCACTCTGGCTGAAGGTTGCGCTTAAATGTTAAAGAGTAAGCTTTGGCAGTGAGAACAGAAAATGGCTTTGATTTTGACATTTTTGGGCAAAGGCGGCACTGGCCGCAGTACGATCGCGATCGCAACAGCTAAAAAATACGCGGCTCAAGGCAAGCGAGTTCTGCTGCTCGGCCAAGATCCGGGCCCTGCATTGGGCATCCTGCTAGGGGTTCCCCTGACTCTCAACCCTCAAGAAATCGCCCCCAACCTCAAAGCAGTTCAGGTGCAAAGCGCGCCGCTGCTAGAACGCAGGTGGGACGAAGTTAAACAACTAGAAGCTCAATATGTCCGCACTCCGTTTTTCAAGCAGATTTACGGTCAAGAATTAGGAGTGTTGCCGGGAATGGACAGCGCGCTGGCGTTAAACGAACTTCGGGAATACGAGGACAGCAAACAATACGATGTAATCGTTTATGACGGCAATGGCGGCATGGATACGCTGCGGATGTTGGGAATGCCGGAAATTCTGAGTTGGTACATCCGCAGGTTCCGTCAAGCTTTGGTAGATTCGGATTTGGGGAAAGCGCTTTCACCTTTTATTCAACCGGTTGTGAGTACCGTGTTGACGGTGGATTTGTCGGGAGACAATGCTTTTCAATCTACTAAGCAAGTCGATAATCTCTTGGATAAGGGTAAGGAAGCCCTGGCAGATCCGAACCGCACGGCGGCTTTTTTGGTGACGACTGGGGATGCAAGTGCGATCGCAACTGCGCGCTATCTTTGGGGAAGTTCTCAACAAGTTGGCTTGACTGTGGGCGGTGTCATTGTTAATCAAGCATCGGTTACAGAAGCTATTACTGCCGATTTTGAGCCTTTGACGGCTGTTTCGGTTCCGGCGCACACTGACAATAATTGGCAGCCGCTAATTGATGCTTTGCCCGATTTTTCTCAGGCGGCAAAAGCTCCTCAACCCATTAACATCAACATTGCACAGCGTCAAGTTAGTTTGTTTTTGCCTGGGTTTGACAAGAAAGAAATTAAATTGATTCAATCCGGGCCGGAAGTGACGATCGAAGCTGGCGATCAGCGACGCAATATTTTGCTGCCTCCGGCGCTAACTGGCAAGTCTGTTACTGGTGCTAAGTTCCTGAATGGTTACTTGATTATTTCTTTTTAGGGTAAGGAAGAAGGCATGACACGGATACAGTGATGAATTATCGAGTTCTCTAATATCCTGTCTTGTTGATTCGCGAGTGTATAATTTGTGAGATCGTAGTGGCGGGTTTCACAAACCAGAATCGCTGGAAAAAAACAATCTCGAAAACCCGCCCTCTCCTCCCCACGATAAATCGAAATATACATTCAGATTTACCGTGGGGTGGGGGCGGGTTTATATAGATTGTTGGTCATCGTTATACATTGTTGGTGAACCCGCCCCTAGGAACCAAATGTACATTCAACCGCCAAATCTGCTACAATCTCCAGACAGTTTTCACGATTACTGGTAAAGTTAATCCCTAACTTTTAAACCATCGACTCTTATGAAAGAAAGAGATATTATTAGGCTGCAAGCCCTTGGCGCTGCTTTAGCTAAACTAGATTCATCTGTCCAGCTTGGCGAGTTGGAAGAGAATATAAGTCGTCAGATATTGGCTTTAGAAAAATTAGCCGAACAAAACAACACTCTGAACGAAATTTACACAAAAGAACGCCTCGACTTAAAAGAGCAGTACCAAGCAAAATCAAAAGACAAACGATACCAGCCGACAAGTGACAGCATTTACAGCACGGATGCTGCAAATTTAAGCCCTTCCTTTCCTCAGCCGCCTGAAGAAATGGAAAATCCCTCTGAAATAGCTAAAGCCTTTGACAATTTAATTGCATCTTTTAATAAAATCAAAAGCCTGTACGCGGTTGAAAACCCTCTAGAAAGTTTTCAAATCATGATGGAACAAGAAGCGATCGCACCTTTGATTCTGGAAGGTTACGATCGCATTCGAGCGCTATTTCCTACGGAAAGATTAGGCTTGGAAGTGAAAACCGATCCAGAAATTGCCAACTGGCGATCGCTGTGGATTGCTATCTACACTAAACTCGAAGTCGAGGAAGCTTTTGCAAAGTTAAATATCCTTGATGATAGTTGGTGGCTCGAAGCTAAAATAGCTGCCCCCAAAAATGATTTACATATTAGCCTTGAATGGGAGTCAAATGAGATTTGATTGGTCTGAATATTTGAATTTAGCTCAAGAGTTAGCTGCCACGAATAGTGACAGTTCACCTAACAGGGAAGCCAAGTTGCGATCGGCGATAAGTAGAGCATACTATTCGACATTTTGCCTAGCGCGAAATTACTTGCGCGACATTGAACAAGACCCAAGACTTTTTCGTAAGAATCGCGATATCAACGAACATCAATATGTAGCAAAAGAATTTATATACCACCCAACTAAAATGAAAAATATGACCAAAATAGGTGAAAATTTAAGTATATTGAGAGAACTTAGGAATAAAGCTGATTATGAAGATACTATGTTTAACTTACAAAGAGAAGCGAGAACTGCGTTAATGCTAGCTGAGAATATTATTTCAGCGTTAAGTAAGTTAACTCAATAATCCCAGAAATGGGAATTGAACCCAATAAACTTTAATTGCAACTCGTGCAAAAACCCGGTTTATTGAAGAAACCGGGTTTTTTAAGACAATTACCTAACTTTTACCGTTGCCGTTTCCATTGCCGCCAGTGGTTAGCAAAACCCGCTTAGCTAAAGGTTCCGGTACTTCTTGCAGTCGATCGAACTCCCAATTAAAAAATCCAACTCCCATTGTCTGCGATCGCAATTCTACGATCAAATTCTGCATTTCTGCGATCGGCAAATAAGCAGAAACTGCATCCCATCCCTTCCAGTCTTTTTTACCTTCGTAGCCGAGAATTTGGCCGCGGTGTCCGCTGACCAACTGCAACACCTTTGATGTACACTCGTTCGGAGCGCAAATTTCAACTTTGGCGATCGGCTCCAGCAATGCCGGTTCGCACTTCGCCATTCCCTCCTGCATCGCCAAACGCGCCGCTTGCTTGAAAGCTTGTTCGGAACTGTCCACAGAATGGTAGGAACCGTTCGTCAGCGTCACCGCTACGTCTACCACCGGGAAACCCAGCGGGCCGCGATCCAAATATTCGCGCACTCCCACTTCCACGCCGGGAATGTACTGTTTTGGGACGACGCCGCCGACTATTTTGTCGGTGAAATTGAAGCCTTCGCCTCGTGGCTGCGGCTGAATGTCGAGGTACACGTCGCCGAATTGTCCGTGTCCGCCGCTTTGGTGTTTGTAGCGCCCGTGGATAGAAGATGCAGGTTTGCGGATGGTTTCTTTGTACGGCACTTGCGGTAAGTGAGTTAGCATCGGCAAGTTATACTTGCGGCGCAACCTGTCCAAGGCTACTTTCAGGTGGATTTCGCCTTGACCCCAAAGTATAATTTCGTGAGTGTCGCCGTGCTGTTCCCAGACTAAAGATGGGTCTTCTTCTAGCAATTTAGCTAAAGCGGAGCTCAGCTTAACTTCATCGTTGCGCTTTTCTGGGACGATCGCCAGTGCGTAGACAGGCGGGATGATTTCGGCTTTTGGCAATTCTTCCGATCGGTCTAGCGCCAGCGTATCGCCTGTTTTCAAGCCTTCTAGCCTTCCCAAGGCGACAATTTCCCCGGCGCTGACAGACTGCAAACTTTGCGTTTGCTGGCCGGTCAAGCGGTACAAACCGTTAACTCGAACGCCGTTCAAAATTGCTCCGTCTGCCAGCGTCCCCCGCCACATTCTCACTAACGATAGTTTGCCTCCCTGCGGCGTGTAATAGGTTTTGAGGATTTGAGCTAGAACTTTGTTTTCACTTAGTATAATGCCGCGGCGCTCGGCTGTAGTTTCCGGTGTCGGCGCTTCCCTCAGCAAAGCTTCGAGCAAAGGCCGCACGCCGAAATCTTGTTCGGCGATGCCGATGAATACTGGCACAATTAAATCTGCGCCTAATTCCATCTTTAAATCGCGGGTAATTTCTTCGGCGTCGGGATTGATTTCTTCGAGCAATTCTTCGAGTAAATGGTCGTCAAAATTCGCCAATTCTTCCAACATTTGCTGCCGCGCTGCGCTTTCTTGTGCTTTGAGGTGTTCTGGAAGCGGAACGGGATCTGCGGCGGCGCCCGGATGGTAGTGGTAAGCTTGTTCGGTTACTAAGTCGATAAAACCGATGATTTGTTCGTTTTTGCCGATCGGATATTGGTGAGGTACGATCGGTCTACTGGAAACGGATTTGAGCGCGTCGATCACCTCGGTGAAGTTGGTGCCACAAGTAGTTTCGTCTGTGTAAGCTCGATCGATCTTGTTGATGAAAACTAAGTGGGGAATTTCCCAATCATCGAGGAATTTAAACAGGGGTGCGAGGGTTAAAGTGCGATCGGCAACGGGTTCGCAAACAATTATCGCCGCATCCACACCAATCAGCGCATTGTAAGTTTCTTGGACAAATTCTACTGAACCCGGACAGTCGAGAAATGTGAAGCGGACGCCTTCATATTCAGCGGTGGCGGCGTTTACTTCTACGCTCATTTGGCGATCGCGTGCTTCGGGCGAACTATCACCTATTGTGTTGCCATCTTTGACATTTCCTTTGCGGGTAATTGTCCCTGTCACCGACAGCAAACTTTCGAGCAGTGCGGTTTTACCGCTTAAATAAGGGCCAACAATTGCAACGTTTCGCGTGGCCCCAAGGACTTTTTCGTTCATATTGCCTCCAACAGAAAACTTGTTTTCCATTGCTCTTGGTGCAATCAGTTCTCTATCATTTTCTAGACTTTTTCTAGGTTAATTTTTATTGCATTTTCGAGCAACTTCAGATTTTGGTATGATTCTATACTTTTGACGGTAGCGTATTTTGAGTGACGCAAACACAAATTGTAGTTTTTCTTAATATTTTTTTTTATTTTTAACCGCAGATGAAGGCAGATTGACGCAGATGAACGCAGATAAAATTTTGGTTCCCAGGAAGAGTCTGGGAACGCATTTTACTCTTGCTCTGCTTCGATTTTAGCGGTTTTTCGTGTCTAATTTCTCAGCAGTCGCAAACCGCTTAAGGTTACTATTACTGTAGAGCCTTCGTGACCGATGACGCCGAAAGGCATGGTGATATTTCCGAAAAAATTAGCTGCCAACAACAGCATAATGCAACTGAGTGCAAAAACAATGTTTTGTTTGATAACTTTTTGAGCGCGGCGGCCCAAACTAATTGCTTTAGCTAGTTGCTCTAACTTATCTGCCATTAATACGATATCAGCAGTTTCTAAAGCAACATCGCTGCCGGAAATTCCCATCGCAATGCCTACGGAAGCTTGAGCGAGGGCGGGGGCGTCGTTGATGCCGTCTCCCACCATTGCTACAGTTTGATACTGGGTTTGCAGTTGTTTAATTGCCTGCACTTTGTCTTCTGGCAAAAGTTCGGCGTACACTTCTTTGATGCCTAGTTGACGGGCGATGTGTTGAGCTGTTTGCTCGTTGTCGCCGGTTAGCATAATTATATGTTCTACGCCTAATTTTTGCAAGCGTTTTACCATTGCTGCTGCTTCGGGGCGGATGGTATCTGCTACTGCAATGATTCCTAAAAGTTGCTCGCCTTTTGCCACCCAAACAACGGTTTTACCCTCTGCTTGCAACTGCTGGCTGATTTGACTCAATTCGGAAGTTGTTTCGACAAATTCCGCTTTACCAATGGCAATGATTTGATTGTTGACTTTACCGATAATTCCTTGACCGATTTTTGCTTGTACGTCGGTAGCGGTTGACAATTGTAACTGTTGTTGCTGGGCGGCGCTGACAATTGCGTGGGCGATCGCGTGTTCGGAATGAGCTTCTAGGGCTGCCGCAAATTGCAGAACTTCTGTTTCAGTATATCCGGCTGCTGGTACAATTTGGATAACTTCAGGTTTTCCCGTGGTGAGAGTTCCGGTTTTGTCAAAGGCGATCGCCCTGACTTTACCAATTATCTCTAATTGCGCGCCACTTTTAAACAAAATTCCCTGTCTCGCCCCATTAGCAATTCCCGAAAGCAGCGCCGGCATAATCGAAGCCATCAGCGCGCAGGGGGATGCGACTACTAGGAAAATCAGCGCCCGATAGATTGTCTCTTCCCAATTCCAGCCCAAAACAAAGGGTGGCAAAGTTGCCAGCAGTAAGCCTAAACCGACAATTAATTTGGCATAACCGCGCTCGAATTTTTCCACAAACATTTGAGAAGGCGGCGCTGCTGTTTGCGCTTCTTGAACCAGCCGAATCACTCGCTGAATCAAGCTGCTTTCTGGAGTTTTATGAACTTCGAGTTTCAGCGCGCCGACACCGTTAATTGTACCTGCATAGACTTCATCGCCACTGGTTTTTTCCACGGGCATCGATTCGCCGGTAATCGAGGCTTGATCGATCGCACTGTAGCCTTCAATAATTATCGCATCTGTGGGGATGATTTCTCCGGGCTTGACTAAAATGTAATCGCCAATTTCCAATTTGTCGATCGCAACTTCTCGTTCCCCGCCGTACATTACCACCCTAGCAGTATCCGCCGTCAAACTCATCAAACTGCGGATGCTGCGTTCAGTCCGCTGCATAGCATAACCTTCCAGCGCGCCGCTAATTGCAAAGATTAAAATCAACACTGCACCGTCAACAATTAAATGATATTCTTGCCGCCACAGCCCCAAACCGGCCGCGCCCAAAGCAGCGACAATCATTAACAAATCTACATCTAATTCGCGTTCTTGAAAAAGGGTAGTTAAGCCTTCGCGGGTACTGGAATAGCCGCCGATAACATAAGCTGCGGGCAAGATTAACACGGCTACACCCAGCCAGCCGAATTGCAGGGCTAGCGAACCCAAGATTACTAGAATTCCGCACAGGGCGGCAGTCACAGCATCTGGATGTTCTTCGGCTAACTGGGAGATGCGAGAAAGTGACAAAGAATTAGAAGTCATTTGTAAAGCTTGATTTAGTAGAATGACTCCTGTAGCCTAAACGTTGACATTAATGTCAATGTCAAGAGTAAAACCCAACAAAATTACAAAACTCAATAACCATCCATACCCATCTGCGTCCATCCGCGTTTATCCGCCCATATCTGCGGTTAAAAAATCCCATGCAACAATACCTGACAATCAAACAACTTACAGAAGCGGTAAAAGGCACAATTACCCCTCGGATGGTGCGACATTATCACGCTTTGGGGCTGCTATCTCCGGCGGTACGATCGACCTCTAACTACAGATTGTATACCCGCAGCGATGTGCAAAGACTCCAAAGAATAGTGGCACTCAAGCAGCAAGGCTTTCAACTGTCTCACATCCGCAAACTGTTAGAAACAGACGCGGATGCTTCCCCTGATGCGCTGATGGCGACTCTGCAACGGCAATATCTGTCGGTTATTCAGCAAATTGTTCGCCTCAGAGAAACGGCTTCGGCGCTGGAAGGATTGCTGGGGCGGGATATTTCCTGTCAAGCGGTGCAAGCGGACGCACTGGCGCAATTAAGGCTGTTGCAGGCGGAAACTGAGGGGGGGTTGGATGAGTTGGAACAACTTTGGGAGGGTTGGGATGCGGGGGCGCACACTCACCCGGAGGATTTTGGGGAGTCGTTGCAGCATTTGTTGCCGGATTTGGCCGATCGCTCGGAAATTGAGGTAGACTTGCTTTCTAAATTGGTGTTAGCCTGCGGTGATTGTTCGCTGCTGCCGTTTGTGAAGTTGAGCGAAACGGCGATTCAATCGGCGCGGGAAGCTTTGAAAATTCAGTGTCAAATTGTGGCTGATGTGCCGCCTGTTTTTGCGGCTTTGGATCAAACTAGATTGGCGCATTTGGGAACAAGTATTGCAACTTTAATTGATGACCCGCACATTAATGCTGCGGCGGAAGCGGAACAGGAATTCTGGCAGCAGCCTGAGTGGTTGGATAAGTTGTTGAAACTCGAAAAGGGATGTATATTGGTGATAGGATATGCGCCGTCTGTGTTGATGGCGGTTTGCGAGGCGATCGAGAGTGGGCAACTGCAACCGGCTTTGGTAATTGGAATGCCGATCGGTTTTAGTCATTCTCCGGTGGCGAAACGGCGGTTAGTGCGATCGGGTGTTGCTTATATTACGACTGTGGGGACTTTTGGCGGCGGATTATTGGCGGCGGTTGCTTTGAATGCTTTGGTTGATTCTTTGATTGAAAAGCCGAATTGTCATTGTCATCTCAAGTGAAGAGGGAATTTAGGTTTATTGTGGCTTAATTTGTTTTTTACTCTTTTATTCGTTTCAATCCCTGATAGGGAGTTAGGTTAATTGCGGCTTTTAAAATCGCCACCGGAAACTCGCACCCGGCAAAGTTTCAATCCCTGATAGGGAGTTAGGTTAATTGCGGCGTCGATAATTGCTGTGATGGCGCGGGAGCGATCTGGTTTCAATCCCTGATAGGGAGTTTGGTTAATTGCGGCCTGCCCCCACTGCGATCGCAAAACAATGCACGAGGCACGTTTCAATCCCTGATAGGGAGTTTGGTTAATTGCGGCAAGACGACAGCGGCCTTTCTGGCGAATTTGAAGAGGAAGTTTCAATCCCTGATAGGGAGTTTGGTTAATTGCGGCGTTTACCAACAAACTGATTGTACCAAACTATTGAGTTTCAATCCCTGATAGGGAGTTTGGTTAATTGCGGCTTTGAGTTATCCGGAATCCCCCCTAAACCCTCTGTTTCAATCCCTGATAGGGAGTTTGGTTAATTGCGGCCAGCGCCAGCGCAATTTTGCCTGAAAGCACCGGGTTTCAATCCCTGATAGGGAGTTTGGTTAATTGCGGCGCTCTGACATCTAGTGCATCGTCAACGGCAGCAGTTTCAATCCCTGATAGGGAGTTTGGTTAATTGCGGCTTAGTTTTCTGACAACTATAGTTATAAATGCGTTTCAATCCCTGATAGGGAGTTTGGTTAATTGCGGCCGAAGTCTTCACTTGGATCGGAATCTGCGTTAGAGTTTCAATCCCTGATAGGGAGTTTGGTTAATTGCGGCTTGGCGCTAATTCTGCGTTAAATATGCAGTCTTATACACAGTTTCAATCCCTGATAGGGAGTTTGGTTAATTGCGGCGAGGATGGGGTTTTAAGTGGCTATCGGTCTGTCAGTTTCAATCCCTGATAGGGAGTTTGGTTAATTGCGGCGTAACAGCCAGAGGGTAATACCAGACAAGCTCAAGTTTCAATCCCTGATAGGGAGTTTGGTTAATTGCGGCGTGCCAAGCAAATCAGCTTTGACCTGGCAATCTGAGTTTCAATCCCTGATAGGGAGTTTGGTTAATTGCGGCCTGTTTCGCCAAGATAAAGACCGTAAGCAATAGAGTTTCAATCCCTGATAGGGAGTTTGGTTAATTGCGGCCGTCGCTGTTGCTCGCTGACATAAATCTCTGTTGCCGTTTCAATCCCTGATAGGGAGTTTGGTTAATTGCGGCGCTGGTTTTGATTTTTCTCAATCAGCCACAACTTTAAGTTTCAATCCCTGATAGGGAGTTTGGTTAATTGCGGCTTTAAAGTCATCGGGAGCTGATACCCGTTAAAAGTTTCAATCCCTGATAGGGAGTTTGGTTAATTGCGGCCCCGCCTTGTTCTTCTGTTTGTGTCGGAGCATTTTGCGTTTCAATCCCTGATAGGGAGTTTGGTTAATTGCGGCATTGAGGACTCGGACGCGAAGGTGCATAAATATGTTTCAATCCCTGATAGGGAGTTTGGTTAATTGCGGCAGGATTGGGGGGTTGACAAGGGGTTCCCGGAGGCGGGAGTTTCAATCCCTGATAGGGAGTTTGGTTAATTGCGGCATCGTTGCTGTGCTTGACGTAGGGAGTTGGTACGTGTTTCAATCCCTGATAGGGAGTTTGGTTAATTGCGGCGGTAAAGAGCAAGCTATTCGTGATGCCAATATCGTTTCAATCCCTGATAGGGAGTTTGGTTAATTGCGGCCACTCCGATCGCCACTTCGGCATCAGCGGCAAAATCGTTTCAATCCCTGATAGGGAGTTTGGTTAATTGCGGCTTTGAGGTTTGCGCCGATCGGGTTGAGTTTCTCAGTTTCAATCCCTGATAGGGAGTTTGGTTAATTGCGGCGCTTTCCGGGCCGCTTCCTGCGGTGTTGTACCGGGTTTCAATCCCTGATAGGGAGTTTGGTTAATTGCGGCTATTAAGCAGCCCCACCTGGGCAATGCGCGATCGGTTTCAATCCCTGATAGGGAGTTTGGTTAATTGCGGCTGATCCGTTTTGTCTTTCACCGTGTACACAGCAATGTTTCAATCCCTGATAGGGAGTTTGGTTAATTGCGGCCTTACTAGCTATATAGGATTAACTTGGACTATTAAGTTTCAATCCCTGATAGGGAGTTTGGTTAATTGCGGCTTTTGAGCCTTAAAAAGCAGTTCTATCGGGTCAGTTTCAATCCCTGATAGGGAGTTTGGTTAATTGCGGCTCAGTTTTAGACCAATGAGGAGTGACGTTCCTCAAGTTTCAATCCCTGATAGGGAGTTTGGTTAATTGCGGCTCTGCCTCAGCTTGTGCTTTTTGTTTGAGATTTTCTAGTTTCAATCCCTGATAGGGAGTTTGGTTAATTGCGGCAATAAAAGAAGACTATGGGCATCAGTGGAAGTTCGTTTCAATCCCTGATAGGGAGTTTGGTTAATTGCGGCACCGGATCGTTTGGTGTTGCTACGCAAACCGGAGGTTTCAATCCCTGATAGGGAGTTTGGTTAATTGCGGCTATCCCCTTTCTCTGGGATATCGGGATAGATAGCGTTTCAATCCCTGATAGGGAGTTTGGTTAATTGCGGCGCAGAAGCGGGCTTCAATGTTTGGCTCAATGACATTGTTTCAATCCCTGATAGGGAGTTTGGTTAATTGCGGCCCTCATTACCGCTCACGAATTGTTTGCCGATTTCCACCCCTGGTTTCAATCCCTGATAGGGAGTTTGGTTAATTGCGGCTTAATCAGCGGACTGCCAACGCCAGAGATAGAGCAGGTTTCAATCCCTGATAGGGAGTTTGGTTAATTGCGGCCGGCGAGGGAAAACCTGTCTAAGTCTTCCCCGCGCTCGTTTCAATCCCTGATAGGGAGTTTGGTTAATTGCGGCCTTAAGGGCACTCTAGCTTTGTCCGAGATTGACTTAGTACGTTTCAATCCCTGATAGGGAGTTTGGTTAATTGCGGCCTACCCATCGCGGTCGCTGTCCCTACCCTTCGATGTTTCAATCCCTGATAGGGAGTTTGGTTAATTGCGGCTCGACGATAATGGAAATCTCAAGTACATTACCGCTCTCGGGTTTCAATCCCTGATAGGGAGTTTGGTTAATTGCGGCTTGATAGCTGCTTGGGAAGTAACCGCTAAGGTAGTTAGTTTCAATCCCTGATAGGGAGTTTGGTTAATTGCGGCTCTAGTGAAGCGGATGCGCTCAAACAAAACCCTAACGCTTTAGTTTCAATCCCTGATAGGGAGTTTGGTTAATTGCGGCGAGCCCACCTAGAGCCAGGTAGCAGAGTTATGCGTTTCAATCCCTGATAGGGAGTTTGGTTAATTGCGGCGCTTGGGGGAAATCTCTGTTTCCCAGATATGCCGGCACGTTTCAATCCCTGATAGGGAGTTTGGTTAATTGCGGCTTTTAAACAGCACGCTCTATCTCTGGGAGTATATCTATCGTTTCAATCCCTGATAGGGAGTTTGGTTAATTGCGGCTGGCAATCTTCTCGGCAGAGGAGGCGGCCAAAGAAGTTTCAATCCCTGATAGGGAGTTTGGTTAATTGCGGCTAGATGCGGGGGAACAGCCCGACACAGAAGAAACGCGTTTCAATCCCTGATAGGGAGTTTGGTTAATTGCGGCTGTGCTTGCATTTCCCAATCTGCGGCCCAACAAAGTTTCAATCCCTGATAGGGAGTTTGGTTAATTGCGGCTTACGGCGCACCGTCTGCCAACCTCCCCGGTACAGTTTCAATCCCTGATAGGGAGTTTGGTTAATTGCGGCATCAAAGAGTTTCCGGTGTTTGAGGAGGTAATTGAGGTTTCAATCCCTGATAGGGAGTTTGGTTAATTGCGGCTCAAGACGCTGCTGGCAAACTTGCCAGCAGCAACGTTTCAATCCCTGATAGGGAGTTTGGTTAATTGCGGCCCTTACTCACCCAAGGCCACTCCGCCGATCTAATGTTTCAATCCCTGATAGGGAGTTTGGTTAATTGCGGCTTAGACCTGCCACTAGACAGATCAAAATTGCGAATGTTTCAATCCCTGATAGGGAGTTTGGTTAATTGCGGCTTTTTCTAGAAAAGTGAAAAAGCTTCTGATTTCTTGTTTCAATCCCTGATAGGGAGTTTGGTTAATTGCGGCTTCACAAGTTGTAGATGGCGCGCTGATCACTTTAGTTTCAATCCCTGATAGGGAGTTTGGTTAATTGCGGCAGCCCGTTCCAGAAGCTTTGCTGTATTTGGTTTTCAAGGTTCATTTGCGTCTGCATAAAACAAAAGTACCATTTCAGCCTTCGACGTGTCAATACCCAACTTTTCATACAGCCATCAAACCCTTGTCCTGCATAGATTCCAGCGATTGCGTCTACCATTTTTAAGCTTGAAGTGCCTCTAACCCTTAGAGCATATACATTATAGCCCCAAAATTTAACACCTCGATTTTTACACCTAGGCATAGACGCATTTTCCACCCAAAAACAGACATCAAGCGAATCACCACTTACCTAAAGCCCCCCAAACAGTACCCGAAACCACCCCCCAAATTGCCCCCAAACCAGCCCCCACGATCGCCCCCGCCACAGGCCCCAACTCCACCGGCACCCCAGCGTTAACAGCCGGAAACATCGCAGACACCCCCGCCCCCAACACAGTACCCGCAAAAGTCCCCAAAAAACTGCCCCAAATCGCCCCCAAACTCCCACCATTGACACCCGAAGGCTGAAACGAAATCGGCAACTTCGGCGCAAACCCGCAAAAACCCAACAAACCCCCAGAAACCACACCCCCAACAGAACCCACACCAGCCGCCACGATCGCCACACCCAGCAACAAACCAGCAAACTCATTCACCGGCCGCATCTGGACACCGTATTGCTGCCAAACCACCAGCCCAGCCCCCAAAAGAACACCAGCCAGAGTCCCCACAAACGAGCCCCAGACCGCCCCCAAATACCCTCCCCGCCGGCCCCACACCCTCCCCATTGGCAGCGCCAGAGGAGGCTGAAAAGTTGCCCAAACACAGCCCCAGAGAGCACCAACCCCCGCCCCAGCCAAAATCCTCTCCCCGATTCCCGGAGTGCTATTGATCGCGCCAAACACCGCACCGCCGATCGCCGCCAATAAAAAAGCCCCCCAAGACGCCCCCACCAAAACTCCGCCCCACTTCCGCCAAATCTGATTCGGCGGCAAAGTGAAAACCCCCCACATCACCCCAAAAAAACAGCCCCAGATCGAACCAACAAAAATCGCCCCCAAAATAGCACTGCCGCCCTCAGCTATTGCCGAATAAATCCCCCCGATCGCAGCCAAACACAAACTACCCCAAACACCTCCCCAAGCAGCATCCTGAAAAATGCGCTCAAACTTGCCCACCGGAAGCTGAGGCGCCGGAGTCCGACTCCGAGAAGACATCGGCATCGGTAGCAACGGCACTGCGTACTGGCCGAGGGGGCGCGAAAGCCCCGTGGAGGGCTGTTGCCGACGCATTGCGGGCTGGGGTACGACGGGCGGTGGTTGGGGCTTTTTACGCTTGGTTTTCGCGGGCTGCAAGTGCAATCCGTGGCTGATTGCTTGCCGCGAAGGAAACGGATCGCGCCCTTTCAGGAGTTTTGCCCGATCGCACCAAGGGCACCGACTGAGATGATTTCCGTATTTATGCTGACTATTTCTGCTGCAAGTTACTAAAGCATCTTCGGCTTCCCGAATCGCATTCACCCAAGTTTTCGCATCCGGGCGCGCCGCAGGATTGCTGTGCCCTTCCTCAAAACAGCGGATAAACAGTTGCCGCAGCCGGGGATGCAGCATCTCGAAAGGAGGCGCAGCGGGCATCGGGCGGTAGGGAATCCGTTTCGTACCTGTAGGGAAATGGCCCGATCGAATTCTCGCTTCCAAAGACGGTGGTTCATCGCTACCGAGATAAACTCCCGAAAACGGATGCGTACCTTCCATCAGCAATTGAAAAATTAATACCGCTAAACCGAACAAATCGTGCTCTGGAGATCGATCAATATCGCGGAAAGTCTGCCCCTGCAACTCCGGCGGCGTAAACTCGGGTTTCCCCACGGGACACCGATAAACGTAACCCGTATAAGGATCGCGGACTTGAAACGAATCCGTGTCTACCAGCGTTACCAACGCCGTATCCGTGACGAGAATGTTCGACTCGTTTACGTCACCGATGACGTAACCCCTGACGTGGAGGGCATTTACAGCCGAGGCGAGATTTCTGGCGGTACGGTGGAGGTAAAGATAGCTAAATAGCGGTTTTTGTTCGCGCCTGGTTTTGGGAGTGTAGAAAGTGTGTACCGGCATCACTTTGTTGACGCGCGGCATCACAAAACCGACGATTTTTTCTCGCCCGCCGACAGTATGCAGCAAATCGATCGGCCAAGCAATGGAAGCGTGTCCCGGTTCCGCGATCGGTGCATCCGGCGGCATACTGAACATGACTGTGAGTTTGTCGCCGTCTTCGTCTGTCGGTTTGTGGTAGATTTTTGCTACAAGGGACGAGTCTTGGGCGATCGGGTAGATGCGACCTTCACCCCCACTGGCGATCGCGGTTTTGGTGTCGATCGCAATCAGTTGTCCGCTAAATTGGCGCTGCAACTGCATAGAATTCCGTTATGGGATACAGGATTTGGAAGCCATCACTTAATAAATTTGACTTGCCCATTAAATCTTACCCTTCTTATGACTTAGGCACGGGTGAGGAGAGACCGAGTTTTTCACCAAAAGACGCATTGCAGCCCGCAGATTCGGTAAAAAACCCGATTTCTTGGGTGGGAGTCGGTAAGCCCTGTTGCTGTTAGTGGGATGGGCGTCCCGCCCGTCCGCGCTATCCAAATTAAATATGAACCAGCTTCAAATCCACCGATAATAACAACATTTTATCCTCAATTTTTTGTCTGACGGCCGGTGTCACCTGACAATTATCGCTGTTGAGGCATTCCACCAGCAAGTTGTGGGCATAATAATACTGTTGCAGCAAAGTTTTCTGTTGGGGGCCCAAATATAAATTGTAGCCGATCGCAGTTTTGAATTTTGCCAGCCAAGTGCAACCGCACTCTTTGCGCCACTTTTTCCAGTTTTGCAAATCTGGCATCTCAGTCTGAAATTGTGCCAGCAATTGTTTAAGTTCTGGTTCAATATCCAGCGCCCAAATGCCAACCAAGATACACGCCACATCCTCATTATCAAAAGCCAATTTCAGAGACTCGTTAGCATCTGCAAATTCTACATTTTTGCCAGCCTTTGCCAAACAACTTCGCAACTTACAAACTTTCGATCTATCAAACTTCAGACTCGGATCGAGGACGCGAGTCAAAGCCAAATCAAGTACGCAAACTAAGGCTACATAAAAAGCGCGAATTTCGACTGGTTTAAAATTCCTTTGCACTAACTGAGACTTGTGATTTGCCCAGATTAGCAACTGCTGCAAAGTTTCATCTTTAGCCACCATACTGTCTAATTTTTGTTGCATCAGCAGCAAAAGTTCGTCAGCAGGTTGCAAAATGCTGACAACTCTCACAAATTCATTTTTCCACTTTTTGTCTGTAATCCGGCTGACCAATTCTGGCAGCGATTCCGGGTTCGCACTGTCAATCACATATTCTGGTTGAGTTTCGCTTTCCTCTAGCAGTTCGTCAACTGCGGTTTTGATAAAGTTATCCACCAACCAGTCGCGGGTACGCGAGAAATTGCTTTCCAACTCTAGGTAATGACCGCCTAATTTGGCCTTAAACTCTTTGGGAAAAATCTCTTTGGCCACTAACATATTTTTCCAGCGAGTTAGCTGGCTGGCGTTGCGTTCGGGAAAGCGGTTGTACAAATAGTCGATCGCGATCGCATCTAGAATATCCGCCCCCAGGATTTCCCGCCGTTTCACCTCGTTTTCGGACCCTATTTGTCGCCCCTGAGTGAGATCCAGATGCTGGCTAACGTTTGGTTCAATCAAGTGCTGAATCAGCCAGTTTCCCCCACGGAAAAAATCGCGATCAAACTCCAAGTAAATCGCGCCAAACAAAGCTTCACCAGTCTCAGAAAAAACTCTATTGTACTCGCTTTCTTCTGTTTCTTTCCCATTCCATACGCCCCAACTGAGTTCGTTTAATTTTAATTTTTGTGCAAAATCCGCAAGTTTTTTAGGTTCTGCTAAACGAGCTTTTAAGGTTGAGATAGCATCGGGATCGAGTTCTGGATATTCGCGGTAGAGGTAATCGCTAACAACAGCAGCGAAAATCGCTCTCCCTAAGAGTGACAGCCGTTTGTACTTAACCTCTTGCCAAGCGGGAGACTCCTCTGGGCGATCGGAGTAATAGCTGGTAGAATAACGGCAATTTAAGGCAATTTCCAGTAGTTTTGTCTGCTGAAAGCTGGGAATGTCGATCGCTGCTTTGACTGCTTCAATATCTACCTTTTTATTTTTTATTAGCTCTAATTCTTCTTCACATTTACCCCACTTTTCCAACCAATCACCGCCCGCATCTTCCACATACAAATCTACAAAATCTACCCCGTAATTCATCCATTCATCCTGCATTTTTCTGGCTGCTTCCAGTTCTTCCCAGACTTTTTGCAAGTTATTTTCAACGGTATGTGTACCTTGTACTGTCATAGTATTTGATTTTGATGTAATTAGATTTTATTTCCAACAATTTCACCGCAATTAAATCAAATCTCAATTCAATTTAGGCCGAGTTGCTAGTTATTTCACCCGATTGATTGCTGCGGTAAATGTTCCCATTGCTTAGCCTTCGTATCAAGCACCTCTTGCCAGTGTCTGGCAAACCCCTCCCGGAGACAGAAAAGGAGAGGAAAAAGCTTGGTCTGTTTTCCCTTTTCCAGAAGCAGTCTGGGGGTTAGGTTTTTGGCTTTGTCGAAAATTGTGCAATAGGTGAGTTAGTCAAATTTTTTTCACCAAGTTTTTAGCAGTCGAACTATTCTCAGCAGCAGATATGCTTGATTTACGGGAACTTGAGGTAACGACCTGCGGGCAAATTATCACTATTATATAATGCAATGTTAACTAACTGATTCAGGAAATTTGCATCGTTTTTATCATAACTTAAAAATAATCCTCTGTCAATCCCCCAATCTTGAAGAGTTTGTTGCCAATTCTGATATTTTTGTTCAGAGAATTCATCGGAAAGAGTTGTGACTTGAATGCAGAGGGGCTGCTGTTGGCGGCTGCTAACGATCGAATCGGTTGCCATAGAAAGATCTGCAACATATCGATACAAAACAGTGCCTTGGCGATCGACAATTCGGGCTGCGATCGCACGAATCACGATATCATCACCCGGATCGAATTTGCCGGCCTTTAGTTTTTGTTTCCAGATATAAAATTTGCGATCGTTTTCGCTCAGCCATTTAGGAAATAGATAGCTATACCAATACCTTTCCCCCGGCGTCATTAACTCAAACGCGGCTTCCTGTTCTCTTTCCGAAGGTAGAGATTGAACTGCCAGCCAAACCTGAGAATCTCGGATAAGCTGCAGCAAAAAAGCCATCACAAATTTTTTAGCCGTTAGCGAACCGGGTTTAATATCTTTCACCCAGCGATTGATTTCATCCAATCTTCTCGCCAAACTCGGATCTATTAGATCTGCGTCGCTAATTAGGGAGTTGAGCTGATCCTTAATCTCTTGTGCTTGCAAATGACGACCTACTGTACAAACTAAAGCAGAATTGTTGACACCTCGATTTTATTATAGAACCGCGCCAAATTTTCACCGCTGATGAGGTTGAACGCATTAGACTTGTTGCAAAATTCAGAATCGGAAATTTTTAATCGCAAATCAACGCCAATCCACGCAGAGGGGTGTTGGCTTTGGCAAAATGTCTATCAAAATGTCTATTTTTAATTTTCCTGTGCCTCCGAACTCGAAAAAGTTGCTAACAATAATGTTAAGTCATCATCGGTGCGTTCGGAAACACGGGGCGATCGCAAAAATGACTCTAACTGCTGTTTCGCATCTTCCTCTTCTTTCCACTCGCCAGAAAACCGAAACAAAGGCGCAAAAAACGGCCCATGCGGCGTGCCTTCCGGGATTTTGAGGGCTAGCATTTGCAAGCCGTCGGAAAAAACGGCCAAGTGTCGCAGTTTTTCCCGCAGTACCTGAAATTGCGCTGTTTCTATCGCATTCGGCGAAATCAAAAAGATAGTTTCGTTGATGTATTCGCCGCAGGGAGGTACAGTCAGGGCGATCGCATTTCCTGCACTATCACCTGCTACCGCCGCACCGTCGCCGATTTGAGCAACTGCGATTAATTCCGGCGTAGCAACAACCGCAATTAAAGTGCAGGCTAAATCTCTCGCCGCCACTTCCCGCACTGCCGCTTCAGCTTCCACCTGTGCCCGCGCAACTTGCAGTGATGCTGTCAAGAATACCTGCCATTCATCGTCATTTTCAGGCAGCCTTTCCTGTTGCTGGCAAATCGTTTCAACAACCGCTTCCACAGCAATTTTTGCTCCAACTTCTGCGAGTGCTGCGGAACCCGCACCATCGGCAACCGCTGCCGCTAAAACACCGTTTGGCAAGAGACGCCAGCAGTGGGCATCTTGACAAGGCTGCGATCTTTTTTCGTGGCTCGTACCTATCACCGATGCCGCTACAACTTGCCAATTAAAGGATGAATTCTGCATTAATAACTCTTTAACTCAAAACTTCGTAAATTCACAACTCTGCAAAGTCTGAACGGGTTTATTTATCCCTAATTACAGCACTTTTCTGGGTTCGTAGGTACTAGCCATTCTAGGGACACGACAGTGCCGTAGGGACACGGCACTCTTACTAATGACCAATGACTAATGACTAATGACTAATGACCAATGACCAATGACTAAGGAGTAATGACTAATACCTAAACAGTTCCCCATCCGGGTGGTGGCAGTGCTACTTGTTCATCAATTTTTGAGTGAGAAACCCTCTGCATACTAGCCGAAAGCCAGATGAACATCTCTCTAAAGTCTAGTCCTCTCAACTTTACAGGCGTGCGCTCGACAATTTGCGCCAGACGGGTGATATTAGCACCTTCCACTCCGACTGCAAAAAATGCCACGCGCTTATTAATTTCTTCCTCTTTAATCCGCTGTGCTGCTATTTCCACAACATCGTCTGATTCACCTTGAGGTTCGCCGTCGGTAATCATAAATACCCACGGGCGGTAGTAGGTAATGCCGTTGTTGCGGTATTCGGATTTGCGGGCCGCAATGGTATCTAATGCTAGCTGAATCCCTGCGCCCATGTGGGTTTGTCCTTGAGCTGTCAGCAGTGGCGTCTCGAACTGGTCGGCGGTCACGAAGTCTTGCACGACCTTGATATGATTGTCAAATGAAATAATCGCGACTTCGACTCGCTTTTTAGCTAGTTCGTCTTTAATTAGGTCATTCCTAAAAATTTCCAGCCCCTCATTCAAGGCATCTATGGGTGCGCCTTGCATGGAGCCGGAGGTGTCCAGCAGGAGGACGCAGGGACAGCGCGGCTCTGGGTTTTCGGCAAATTCTACGGCTTCGTCTAGTCTCATGGTTCGGGGTTGACCTGGGAGTGGCTCGATTTCTAGGTTTGTTACTTTACTGTATCAAGTCAGTAACAAATTTAAGTGCAAATTGCTAGGGCGATCGCATTTTACCACTTACCTGAATCGATTTTTGATTTTTGATTGTATATTTTAGATTTGAGAATTGGATGTCTGCCGTCACAAAAACAAATTTCTTCCTGCCTGTGGTAATATAGACTAATAGTATTACTGCAAAATAAGGATAAATCTTATGATTGCAACAGTCACGCAAAAATTAACCTTTGACCAATTCCTTGTAGAATGTCCAGAAGATGGACTCTATGAACTGGTAAATGGAGAAATTGTAGAGATGAATTCCACAAGAAATCATGAGGATGTTGCTGATTTTACCTCTGACTCATTTAAAGATGAAATTAAACGGCTAAGTTTAAATTATGTAGTCAAAAATACCGCCGTTATCAGAACTGTAAGTAAAACCGGCATCGAACAAGGGCGGAGGCCGGATGTCAGCGTCATCGATCGCGATTTGTGGCGATCGAACCGTTCTGCTTATGCTGCATTGCGGGAACCAATTCAATTGGCAGTGGAAGTGACATCAACAAATTGGGAGGACGATTATATAGACAAATTGGACGAGTATCGGCGCCTCCGAGTTCCTGAGTATTGGATTGTCGATTATTTAGCAATTGGCAGCAGGGAATTTCTGGGAAATCCCAAAGTTCCAACTGTATTTGTTCACCTTTTGGATGCAGATGGCAACTATCAAAGAAGCGCGTTTAAAGGCAGCGAACGAATTGTGTCGCGGACTTTTCCCGAATTAACGTTGACAGCAGAAGAGGTGATGAATGTTTAACTTCCGTTAATCCAGCTAGTCAGACTATTCTCCATAAACAATCACTAAAAATATGAAATCTATTTCTGATAAAAAACTTTCTAATCAAAAAGCTATGAGTCCTTGGAGTTACAAACCTTGGTGGTGCCAGCCTTGGTCGATTCTTTTAACTGGTACTAGCCTGATCAGCGGTAGTTGGTTTTTATTAAAAACTGTTTGGATAACTGTTTTAGTCGCGATTCCTTTATTAGCTTGGATGGGTTTTTTCTTGTTAGTTTGGCCGAGGTTGATGCTGTCTGGCGAAGTTTTGGATTCTGATGCAGATTAGGTTTTAGTGGCGCGCACCCTATGTTTACCGCTTAACCCCACACTCCGGCAGGGATTTAAACCCCTGCCGGAGTGTGGGTGTTGCCTTAAGTTGAGACCAATGGTTTGGGCGGTGCGCGGTACACACCCTACGTTGTAAGTAAGGTGTACACTGCACGCCCTAAACATAGGGTGTTTCGCAGTCTAATTTTGCGGGTAATAGTCTTGAATTGCTTTTACTTCCATCGGGTGGGATTTGAGCGATCGAATTCCCGCTGCTGTCGCTTTGGCACCGGCTATTGTGGTAATAATCGGGATTTTGTAAGTCAAAGCTGTGCGGCGGATAAAGATGCCGTCGGATCGAGATTCTTCGCCGGAAGGTGTGGTGATAATTAGTTGAATTTTCTCATTCTTGATCGAATCCAACAAATTCGGCCGCCCTTCGTGCAGTTTCAATTCCAAATCTACCTCTAAACCTTGCTCTCGCAAAACTTTGCGTGTTCCGTGAGTTGCGACTACTCTGAAACCCAATTCTAAGAATTCCTTGACAACGGGTACAACTGCTAGTTTGTCCCGATCGCGCATCGAAACCAACACAGTTCCCAACAGCGGCATCATTTGTCCAGCACCTAATTGAGCTTTGGCAAAGGCTTTGCCAAAATCGGTGTCAATTCCCATGACTTCGCCGGTCGATCGCATTTCTGGCCCTAACAAGGTATCAGTTCCCGGAAACTTAGCAAAGGGCAATACAGCTTCTTTTACCGAAACATGAGTGGGTATAATTTCTTCAGTAAAACCCAAAGCTTCTAGAGTTTTGCCAGACATGACTCGCGAGGCCATTTTTGCTAAGGGAACTCCGATCGCCTTGGAGACAAAAGGCACTGTTCGAGAAGCGCGGGGGTTAGCTTCCAAAATGAAAACTTCTTCCCCTTGAACAGCAAATTGAATATTCATCAACCCGATGACTTTCAGGGATTTTGCTAATTCTACAGTCCAGCGGCGGATTGTTACCAAAGCTGCATCAGGAAGCGTTTGGTAAGGGATAGAACAAGCAGAGTCGCCGGAGTGGATTCCCGCTTCCTCGATGTGCTCCATAATACCGCCGATCGTCACATTGCCAGTAACATCGGCGATCGCATCGACATCCACCTCGATCGCATTCTCCAAAAACTTATCAATTAAAATCGGATGATCTGGTTCTACTAGCACGGCATAGGTCATGTAACGTTCCAATTCCGTATCGGAATAAACAATTTCCATTGCTCGCCCGCCTAACACGTAACTCGGTCGCACCACTACCGGATAACCGATCCGTTGAGCTACTATTAAAGCATCCTCAAAACTACGGGCTAAACCGTTAGCAGCTTGCTGAATATCCAACTCCCGCAGAATCTTTTCAAATCGCTCCCTGTCTTCAGCAGTATCAATGGAATCCGGCGAAGTTCCCCAGATTTTTGTTTGTACATCGGGGTGATTTTCGAGGGCTTTTTGTAAAGGAAGCGCTAATTTCAGCGGGGTTTGTCCGCCAAACTGAATAATTATTCCTTCCGGATTTTCGGCTTCGATGATGTTGAGAACATCTTCTTTTGTTAGCGGTTCAAAATACAGGCGATCGCTCGTATCGTAATCCGTCGAAACCGTTTCCGGGTTCGAGTTGACCATAATTGTCTCAAAGCCGTCTTCTCCTAGGGAATAGGAAGCGTGACAGCAGCAGTAATCAAACTCAATTCCCTGTCCGATCCGGTTCGGGCCGCCACCTAAAATCATCACTTTTCGTTTGCTAGAAGGCAAAACTTCCGACTCCGGCGCGAGACTGTGGCCTACAGGCGAAATCTTCTTTTCTTCATCGCCCAATTCCCAAATTGCCGCTCCCGCCTCGTAGGTGGAATAATAATACGGTGTAAACGCTTCAAATTCAGCGGCACAAGTATCGACTGTTTTGTAAATCGGAATTACGCCTAACTGTTTGCGGTAAGCACGGACTTGATCTTCCGATGTTTTGGTGGCGTAAGCAATTTGGCGATCGCTAAAACCCAACTGCTTTACTTCAAACATTGTCTCTTTTGTCAACTGTTCCAACCGCGTTCGTTTCAAGAACTTCTCAGTTTCCAGCAATTCCTGCATTTTATCCAAAAACCAAGGGTCGATTGCTGTGAACTCGAAGATATCTTCCACCGACATTCCCATCATCATCGCGTGGCGAACTGTAAAAATGCGATCGGGATTTGGCGTCCGCAATCCGGCGCGAATTTGTTCCAAACTCGGCAACTTTTCCGGTTTGTCGCACCCGAAACCTGCGCGGCCGGTTTCCAATCCCCGCAGGGCTTTTTGGAAGGATTCGTTGAAGCTGCGCCCGATCGCCATTACCTCCCCAACAGACTTCATTTGCGTTGTCAGAGTCGGTTCGGAACCGGGGAACTTTTCAAAAGCAAATCGGGGAATCTTCGTCACCACGTAGTCAATTGTCGGCTCAAAAGACGCCGGAGTTTTCTTGGTGATATCGTTGGAAATTTCGTCTAGGGTGTAACCTACCGCTAATTTTGCCGCCATTTTGGCAATAGGGAAACCAGTTGCTTTCGAGGCCAAGGCGGAGGAACGGGAAACCCGAGGGTTCATTTCAATAACGATGAAATCTCCGTTGACAGGATTGACGGCAAATTGAATATTGGAACCGCCGGTTTCAACTCCGATCTCGCGAATAATTTTCACCGAAGCATCTCGCAGGCGCTGATATTCTTTGTCTGTGAGAGTTTGCGCCGGGGCGACGGTGATAGAATCGCCGGTGTGGACGCCCATCGGGTCGAGATTCTCGATCGAACAAATAATCACTACATTATCTGCCAAATCCCGCATTACTTCCAGTTCGTACTCTTTCCAACCAATCAAAGATTGTTCGATCAAAATTTGCGATACTGGACTGGCATCAATCCCGCCTTGTGCCATTTCTTCAAACTCTTCTTGATTGTAAGAAATGCCGCCTCCCGTGCCGCCCATTGTAAAAGCAGGACGAATAATTAACGGATAACTGCCGATTTGGTGACCAATTGCTTTGGCTTCGTCGAGAGTGTTGGCAATTCCAGAAGGGCAAACAGCGACCCCAATTCGCGCCATCGCTTCCTTAAATAATAGCCGATCTTCTGCCATTTCAATTGCTGGCAACTTAGCCCCAATCAACTCGACGTTGTATTTTTCTAAAACGCCATTTTTAGCCACGGCAACTGCTAGATTTAGCGCGGTTTGGCCGCCCATAGTCGGTAAAATTGCTTGAGGTCTTTCTTTAGCGATAATTTGTTCGAGGATGACCGGCGTTAGAGGTTCGATGTAAATGCGATCGGCAGTTTCCGGATCGGTCATAATCGTTGCTGGGTTGGAATTAACCAACACTACTTCAAAACCTTCTTCTCGCAAAGCTTTGCAAGCTTGGGTTCCTGAATAGTCAAATTCGCACGCTTGACCGATAACAATTGGGCCGGAACCAATAAGAAGAATCTTTTTTAAGTCTTGACGACGGGGCATAGGTTCGTAATTAGTAATTGGACAAGGTGGAGGATTAATTTGATATTTTGCATCAGTCTTAGAAACAGGCTTTCTAAGCTGTTCCCCCCAAAGCTTACTCAAAATAGTGCAAGTTTTGTTGTTAATTTGAAATTGTGCACCATTCTCAGCATTTTGGAAGCAGAACCTCGCAACTCCGGCCCACAGACACCCCCAGCTAACCAGAAATATTGATGAGAAAAGGGTGCAGTCGATCGGTAAATCAAGACTATTTTAAGTGTTGCGGTCAAATCGTGTTCTAAAATACACAATCCCTGTATTCCGCCTAATTAATGATTGTAGGGACACTCCAAGAACCCTTCTTCGTGTCAACTTAACGTCTAACCCAATCACAGACTGTTGTTTGAGTATTAAATCTAGAGCCCCCCTAGCCAAGGGCGGGCACGGGGGTACCGCCCCTACGAAGGGGGGGACAAGAGTCTTCTCAAAGTCCCCCAACAACCAGGGGGATTTAGGGGGATCTAGAATTAGCTAAAAGCGAGACTTATCAATGGTTTCAGGCGATTGTTGACACGACAAAAGGCACGGTTTCCCTACCGTATTTAATCCAATTTTTAGGCTTTGCGCGATCGGCGAATGAGTACGCTAATCACTTGTCCCGTCTGTGCACATCGCTGTGGCGGGCTCCAATCCCCGACGGCGGCAAATCCCAGTCGGTACAAGGTATGGATGGTTTCTAACACAGCGGCGCGGGAACCGAGAACCGTGATCCGCACGACTTCCTGTTCCGATAATGCTGAGGCGTCATTTGGACGCGCGGACAAGTTATCGTCAGGTACGAATTCCTGTGACATAATATGGTCTCCTGGCTTTTGGTTTTCTAGGAAAACCCAAAAACCCAGCCGCCCCGCACGTTAACACAGAGCAGGGCGGCTACAGAGAATGTTAAAATTCTCAACTAGCCTCCAGACTGGTTAGCTCAGTTTGGCGGTTAGCTGTCCATTGCTGTTGGTAGCAGCTTTGGGCAGTGCAACTAGATTTTTGAGCGACGCGGGCTGCTTTCTCTTCGAGCAAAGCAGCCTTAATTTCACAGCGTAGCCGCAGATGGGGGCCGCCGTCAATCGATTTTAGATTTTAGATTTTAGATTTTAGATTGAGATTTTCCTGCAACAACTCTCCGGTCTGTCCCACCCTCCGCTTCTCCCACTCTCCCCCTCTCCCGTCTCTCCCTCTCCCTCAATCCAACCTACTAGATGAGGGAATGCGCCGAGGAAGAGGTAAAATATGGAATCGTTCCAAAAGCTTAAAATCAAAAATCTGAAATACAGATATGCCTAGAACTCAAGTGCGAATATTCCGTGCACCTGCTGCTTGAGGGCAACCACATCAATTTTAGATTTTAGATTTCACATTGTCCTCCAACAACTCTCTCCATCTCCTATGCCTAGAACACCCAGCGAATATTCCGTGCACCTGCTGCTTGAAGGCGGCCATCGCGAAGAAGTGCGTTTCGCAACGCTGCAAGATTTTCAAAAGTGGTACAGCAGTACGCTGGTGCCGAAACAAGATTCAAGAGAATTTCTTAACGTCCCGATTAAAAATATTCAAGGCGAATACATGGTAGTTCGGCCTACCAGCGTTCTCGCAATTCGCGTAGAACCGATATTTACTTCTAGCGTCGAACGATACGATGAATAAGGAAAATAATCAATTAAGTAGGGAAGATTGGAAATTGAGCAAGATTTTTCGCTATCAGCTATTAGCGATCGCCTGTTGCGTTTTGGCGATCGCTTTTTCGGTGCCCGCCGTTGCAGTTCCATCGCTGCAACCAATGAGTGTAAATCAATTACAAGCGAGTGAGTCAGAGTCGATCGCCTTTGACGCTCAAATCTGGGGCGCAAATGGCAAACCGGGCGATAAAGAATTGCTGTTAAAGTCGATCGACCACAGCCTCCGCTATCTCAATACATCGGCCGCCGCCACTGCTTACAGCCGCTATCCAGTAGCAGGAGTTACGCGCGATCGAGTCCGCCGTTCCCTCGATCGATTCCGCCAATTAGTTGTCAGTTCCACCACCCCATCACAACTTCAGGAATCTGTCAAGCGCGAATTTGTCTTTTACAAATCCACGGGCAAAGATGGCAAAGGAACAGTCGCATTTACAGGTTATTTCGAGCCGACTTACGCAGCATCTCGCACGCCTAATTCCGAATACCGTTATCCCCTGTACCGGATGCCGCCCAACATGGCATCTTGGCCGAAACCTCACCCGACAAGATTGCAATTAGAAGGCGCAGATGCTTTGCAGGCAAGTAAAGGATTGCTGCGAGGATTAGAATTAGTTTGGTTGCGCGATCGATTCCAAGCATTTCTCGTGCACGTCCAAGGTTCTGCGAGATTGCAACTAACAGATGGTAGCGAGATGACCGTCGGTTTTGCAGGCAAAACCAATCACAGTTATACAGGTGTCGGGCGAGAATTAGTTAAAGACGGAAAGTTTACTTTAGAAGAGTTAAATTTGCCGAAACTAAAGGAATATTTCACCAACTTTCCCGCAGATATGAACAAATATTTGCCGAAAAATGAAAGCTTTGTATTCTTCCGGGATACTAATGGAGTTCCAGCCACAGGAAGCATTGGAGTGCCAGTAACTGCCGAAAGGTCGATCGCCACCGACAAAGCCTTAATGCCCCCCGGTGCACTAGCATTAATTAGTACAAAACTCCCTTACCCGAATGCGGCGGGACAACTCGAACAAAATGCCGTGAATCGGTACGTTTTGGATCAAGATACGGGCGGTGCAATCAAAGGCGCGGGGAGAGTTGACGTATTTATGGGAACGGGGGATTTAGCGGGCGATCGGGCCGGTTATATCAACTCAACAGGAGAACTGTATTATCCGCTTTTAAAGTAGATTAATTCTAATTAATTAATTCTACTTCATGTGATTGTTCGCGGTGCATCGCAATCCCGGACACGGCATTGCCGTGTCCCTACAGATATCGCGGACAATCTATATGTAATCCAAGTTTTGATAATTGCTATAAAATAGAAAATACCCCACCCTCTCAACCTCACAAATGCTCAACAAAATTCTGCAATTCTTCAAACGACTAATTCAGCGGCTGTTCGGAACCCCAACCCCACCCACCCCACCGCCGGGAAATACCCCCATCCGCCCAACCGTAACTGACGCGGAATACGAGTCGAAATTCATGGAAATCCTGGAAGGGGTGAATGCTGGCTGGAGTCGAGGCGATGTAGCGGGATTCTTAATCGCAAAACGCCTTAAAGATGGTGAATTGGCTGCTTGGCTGCGACGGTTTGGGGAAAGATTGTTAGAGGGAGAACATGATGATACCGCTGCTACGGATGCGGTGGCATCGCTTCAGGAATTAGCGCAGCGGCTGGTATTGTTAGGTAGAATTGGCAGCGGGGAATTGTCAGAGGTGGCGAGGCAAATTGGGCGGGAGATATTGACACGGTTTCCGCTGCCGGAGGTTGAGGAGGAGGATACAAAGGGGAGGGTGATTGAGGCGGTGTTTGTTGGGGATGGTTTGGGTTTTTCTGGGGAATTGAACCGCAGAGGCGCTGAGGCTGCGGGGGAAGAATTGGAAGTTAATGTAGAGGCTGAGGCGTGGTGCGATCGAGGGAATGAGCAGTATAATTTAGGAAGATTTGAAGATGCGATCGCATCTTATACCCAGGCAATTGCTCTCCAACCAGACTATCACGATGCTTTGCACAACCGAGAGGTAGCGCAACGTAAGTTAGGCGAAATTCAATAGGCGAACTCGCTTGTATCCAGAATTTTTGCTAGGGATTGCGATCGGCATGATACTATTAAGAATTAAGCGCAGTTTCCGTCGCTAATTATCATACAGTGAAAATAGGAGTTTTAGGACTGAAGTCCTCACTAGAAACTTAATTGATAAGAGGTGCATGGCGCACCCTACAATAGGTTTATACTATTAGGATTAATCCCAGATCCTTGCATCCCAAACCCAAATCGAATGACACAAGTAATCGGCATTGACTTAGGCGGAACCGCAATTAAACTCGGCAGATTTAGCGAAGACGGCATTTGCCACCAATCCTTAACTGTCCCAACCCCTCAACCGGCAACGCCAGAAGCAGTTTTAGCTACAATGACCGATGCTATTTTACAACTGAATCCGACCGAAAATGCTGTAAGTGCGATCGGCATCGGCACTCCAGGCCCCGCAGATGCCACCGGCCGCATAGCCAGAGTAGCAATTAACCTCAAAAACTGGCATAACGTCCCCCTCGCTGACTGGTTAGAAGCTAAAACCGGACTGCCGACAATATTAGCAAATGATGCCAACTGTGCCGGATTGGGAGAAGCTTGGTTGGGTGCAGGAAGGCACTTTAAAAATCTAATTTTACTAACTTTAGGTACAGGAGTCGGCGGTGCAGTTATCTTAGACGATAAACTATTTGTAGGTCATCAAGGCGCGGCCGGAGAACTAGGATTGATTACTATAAATCCCGACGGCCCGGAGTGCAACAGCGGCAATCGCGGTTCTTTAGAACAGTATGTTTCGGTGCAAGCCATTCGCCGGGAAACGGGTTTGGAACCTATAGAATTAGCAAATTTAGCTAAGTCTGGAGATGCCCAAGCTTTAGAATTTTGGCAAAATTACGGGAGCTATCTGGGTATCGGTTTGGCAAGTCTCATTTATATTTTGACGCCGGAAGCTATTATTATCGGCGGTGGAATTAGTGCAGGTGCAGAATTTTTCTTGCCGAAGGTTCGAGAAGAAATTGAGCAACGTGTACTGCCGAGTTCTCGCGAAGATTTACAGTTATTGGTGGCTGAATTGGGCAATCAAGCAGGCATGGTAGGGGCAGCAAAATTAGCTTGGCAGCTTGTTCAATAGTTAAAATTTAAAAAAGCAGCGCATTTTACTGCGCTTTTTTAATATCTAAAACTAGGGTGCCACCTAAGCACTTTAGCTAAAAAAAATAAAATGAATGTGAGGAGTTACTAAACATAGCCTCCGTTCATCCTTCATTGTTCATGCTTCTAACTAATGACTAATGACTAATGACTAATTACTGCTTCATGGCAGAGATTGTCCAGTCGTATTTTTAATGTATTCCTGAATTTCTTGATAAGTTTCCGGGTTGTTTTGGCGGAGGATAATAATATTAGTTGCGCTGTCAGGCAGGCAAAAGCTTAGCCGACCGTTCTGTTCGCAAGCAAAAGAGCTAATTCGACTCATATCGATCGCAAATTCTTTGCGGTCATAATGAATTTTAATCCACGAACCTCTCGAATTGCGATCAATGGTTTTTTTGAGGTAATCGAGAACTTGCTTGTAAGCCTCATAATTGCCTTGGGGATTGAGGATAATCGGCTGACTGCTATTAGGCAGCCAAAAGGTGAGACGCTTGTTATCCAGTTCGCTAGAAAAAGCACTAATAGTGTCAAGGTCAATTATGTATGTACTTTTCTCATAAGTAATTTTGCTCCAATAAGCCACAAAGCCTCCTCAAACCTGTGTTTCCTGGTATTTTAGGATAGTTTGACAACTCCTACCATTTTAGATTTTAGATTGTAGATTTTAGATTGGGCATGACTGATGACTATCTGGGCTGGGAAGTTGCCTAAAGTTGCATTTTTTTGGGAAACTGGTATCACCCTTGAAATCCGTAAAAAGTTAAGTAAAAATATCAAATTTTTACCTTCTGCTTTCTGCCTTCCGCCTTCTGCCTTCTGCCTTCTGCCTTGCGGTACTAGCCCCCCAGCCCTAGTATAGGGGTTGGGGGGTGAGGTCTTTCACTCGTTGAGAATGCTGCCCGATATCTAGTCCGATAAGTGCGACCCCTATCAAATCCTATTGGTCTGTTGGGCGGGTTTTGTAATGTCCATTGTCGGGGCGATTTGAATATTGTCTACTCTGAACCGCCCCTACAGACATCTAATATATCAGAACTAATCGATCGCACATGATATGAGATCAGTTTGCGACAACTTTCCCAGCCACCAAGTCGCGACCCTCATCTTCTAAAACATCCTGCTTTCCCTGGATGCTAGCGGCCTGGATAAACCCTTGAAACAAGGGGTGGGGGGTGCTAGGTCGAGATTGGAATTCGGGGTGAAATTGGCAGGCTATGAAAAAGGGATGGTTGGGAAATTCGATCATTTCTACTAATCGGCCGTCTGGAGATGTACCGGAGACTGCATAACCTGATTCTAAGAAAAGATTGCGGTAGGCGTTGTTAAATTCGTACCGATGGCGGTGCCGCTCGTAAATCACTTCTTTCTGATAAAGTTTGAAAGCTAGCGTGTCTGGGTTGACACGGCACGGATACAAACCCAGTCGCATTGTACCGCCCAAATCGACTACATCTTGCTGTTCTGGCAATAAATTAATTACCGGATTTGATGTATCCGGGTCAAATTCAGCGCTGTTGGCATCCTCTAGTTGTGCGATGTGGCGCGCCCATTCAATCACAGCACACTGCATCCCCAAACACAATCCTAAAAAGGGTATTTTATGGTGTTTGGCATATTCGATCGCCGCTATTTTGCCGTCCACTCCCCGAACCCCAAAACCTCCCGGTACAAGAATGCCGTTGATATCTTTGAGATAATTATCGAGGTTTCCCGATTCTAAATCTTCTGAGTTAATCCAGTGCAAATTTAGGTCGCAGCCGATCGCAATTGCCGCGTGTCGCAAAGCTTCGACTACCGAAAGATAAGCATCGTTCAACCGCACGTATTTGCCAACTAAAGCAATATCAATTTTGTGATTGGGACTGTAAAGCCTGTTGACTAAAGTTTGCCACTGATGCAAATCTGGCTGGCGATGTTCCATTTGTAGTAAATTGAGCGTTTGTTGGGCCAAACCTTCCTGTTCCATCATCAGGGGTACTTCGTAGATACTTTTAGCATCTTGAGATGTGATGACGCATTCTTCCGGGACGTTGCAGAATTCCGACAATTTCTGTTTCATGCCCAAAGACAGGGGGCGATCGCACCGACAGACTAAAATATCTGGTTGAATGCCGATCGACCGCAATTCCTTCACCGAATGCTGAGTCGGTTTAGTTTTCATCTCCCCAGCCGAAGGAATCCAAGGTATCAGCGTCACGTGCATATACACAACATTTTGCCGGCCGACATCCTTGCGAAACTGGCGAATTGCCTCCAAAAATGGCAAAGATTCAATATCTCCCACTGTTCCGCCGATTTCCGTAATCACGATATCGGGATTAGTATTTTTGGCTACTCGGTGAATTCGCTCTTTAATCTCATTAGTGATGTGCGGAATCACCTGCACCGTACTCCCCTGATACTCGCCGCGGCGTTCTTTGTTGATCACCGCTTGATAAATGGAACCCGTGGTGACGCTATTGAGGCGAGACATGGAAGTATCGGTAAAACGCTCGTAGTGCCCCAAATCCAGGTCAGTTTCCGCACCGTCTTCCGTCACGAAAACTTCTCCGTGCTGAAACGGGCTGAGAGTGCCGGGGTCAACGTTAATATAGGGGTCTAGCTTCAAAATCGAGACAGAATAGTCCCGCGACTTCAATAGGCGGCCCAAGGAAGCACCGACAATACCCTTGCCGATGCTGGAAACCACGCCGCCAGTCACAAACACAAATTTGCTCATAGGATTTTCGACTTTAGATGTTTCAATGTCAGGTCAGACTCAAATGTGACATAGGTAATCCATAAGGGCAACCACGGGGGATTGCCCCCTACACCCATTTGACCAAATTATTGACGATTGTTATGTGCTTGCAACCAAGTTGTCAAATCTGACACACTGGCAAAGTCTAATAGCGCCTCTCCTAAACTCTGTAATTGCTGAGCGGATAACTGAGCGATGCGAGTTTGAATCTCCGGCGACAGCACGCCGACACTGTGCTCCAACTGACGAACAATTAATGTCACATTTCCTTGTTTAATGCCTTGTTCGATGCCTTGTTCGATGCCTTGTCTGATTCCTTGTTCTATCCCGATTCTGGTAGCTTTGGTAATTGCCCCGCGCTGGTCTTGAATAAAAATTTCTCGCCTTTCTAAATCTTCCAATTCATCCGGATCGAGATTCGCTTCATTGGCAATTGCAAAAGCTTTGCGGAGTTCCGGTACATTTCCCAACTCTTCCGGCACAGACCTTAAAGTCCGAGCGGTTTTCATGAAATATATCCACTTGTCAGTCAGAGTCTCTAATTCTGCTAAAGTCTTGTCAAATTTGGGCAACTCAACAAATACAAATTCTAATTCATCCGCCAAATACTCGACCCGATTGTTTTTTTCTTTGATACAAAATCGCGAAATCACTGTTTCCAGATGCTCAAACATTTGGAAATCTGTAATCGTCAAGGCAATCACGGGATTTAATAGATTGTAGTTTTCTCCGCTTTTCAATTGCACTGAGTAAGCTTTGGTAGCATTGTATAAAATCCGCTTTTCAAAGGATTCTACATTCAATACCTGCATTTCAATTATCACTGTTTTGCTGCCACCAATTTTAGCTTTAACATCCAAGTAAGTATCTTTGACTCCTTTGATTTTGGGAGCTAAATAAGGGTCAAGAATTTCTAAATCTTCGATAACTGGCTGCGCTTCGTAGAGGATGGCATTTAAGAAGCTAATCAAAATGTCTTTGCTGTCAGCAGAGCCGAATATTTTTTTAAATGCAAAGTCGGTTTTGGGGTTAATAAAATTCATGGCTTTTTCAATTTATTAGAGATTGAGAGGTTGAGGTTAGAGTTATTTAATTATTTAACTATCATACAATCTTCTAGGTTGGGTTCGCCGACGATCGCCCCAACCGACCTCACCCCAATACGGATGGAAGCCCACAGCAGTCTAGACAAAAGTTCCAGTCCCCGATTAGCGCCTGTGGAGTCAATCAAAAATCAGCCCTACGCGCTCAGTCATTTTTCCCAAAAAGCTAACTCAGGAACGTTTTGCAAAGGGTAAAGTCATGGTAAACAAAGCACCTCAAGTCTGCTAAAAAAACAGCTATGAAGTTTGTCTGCGTTCTATCCCCTCAACGGTTGCTTTGTACTGGTATGGCATTGCTCGCTGCGATCCTCTTCGAGGGCTTCGCTAACGAGTGTAGCGCGTGGCTCGCTCCCAATGCAGCGCGAGCAAAAGATCCTGGAAAAAATTATTCGTCTGTGTCGCCGAAAATCATCGCTAGTAACGATGTTAATTGCAATGGCGGACGATCGCCCAAAACTAGCTGTCGAGTCGGCGGTTTGTTCGTCAAAACTCCCAATACTACTCCAGAACAAGTCTTTCCTCTCAAGCAGACTGAAGTTAAAGCCAAAATAGCTGGCAATATCTCCCGCGTCGAAGTTGTTCAGAAGTTTGAAAATCCTTTTCCTGAATCTATAGAAGCTGTTTATGTATTTCCTTTGCCCGACGAAGCGGCGGTGGATGATATGGAAATTAAAATAGGCTCACGAATTATTAAAGCTGATATCAAACGCCGCGAGGAAGCTTTGGAAATTTACGAACAAGCCAGAAAGCAAGGCAGGACTGCTGGTTTGTTGGAACAAGAACGCGACAATATTTTTACTCAGTCTCTCGTTAATATCAAACCAGGAGAAAAAATTGAAGTTACGATTCGCTACACGGAAAGTCTCAAGTTTGCCGGTGGCGATTACGAATTTGTGTTTCCAATGGTGGTTGGGCCGCGTTATATTTCGGGAAATCTGACCCCCCCCTTAGCAAGGGGAGGCTATAGTTCTGCTGCCGATCGCATTAACCCGCCTGTTTTGCCTCCGGGAACGCGATCTGGTCACAATATTGCTGTGTCGGTAGAAATAGATGCCGGAGTTGCGATCGGCGATGTCCGCTCTACTTCCCATCAAATTACAACTGACCGCAGCGGCAATATTGTGCAAGTCCAATTAGCCAATTCAGACACAATTCCCAATAAAGATTTAATTCTGCGCTATCGAGTCGCGGGCGAAAATACTCGGGCAACTATTTTGACTCAATCGGACAAGCGGGGCGGTCATTTTGCTACTTATTTAATTCCGGCTTTAAACTACCAAACTAATGAAATTGTACCTAAAGATGTGGTGTTCCTGATGGATACTTCCGGTTCTCAGCAGGGCGAACCGCTGGCAAAATCTAAGGAGTTGATGCGCCGCTTCATTCAAGGGCTCAATCCCAACGATACTTTTACTATTATTGATTTTGCAAACACTGCTAAAGCGCTTTCAACAACTCCTTTAGCAAATACTCCAGAAAATCGACAAAAAGCAATTAATTATATCGACAAATTGCAGGCTAACGGTGGCAGTGAATTGTTTAACGGCCTTCAAACAGTGATGAATTTTCCGGCGGCGGCAACGGGAAGGCTGCGGAGTATTGTATTAATTACTGACGGTTACATTGGCAATGAAAATGAAGTGCTGGCTCTGGTTCAGCAGAGTCTGAAACCTGGAAATCGACTTTATAGTTTTGGTGTTGGCGGTTCGGTGAATCGGTTTTTGCTCAACCGTTTGGCGGAAGTGGGAAGAGGCACGTCTCAGGTAATTCGTCAAGATGAACCGTCGGCAGAAGCAGCAGAAAAGTTTTTTCTGGAAATTAATAGTCCGGTATTGACTAATATTCAAATTAGTTGGGAAGGAATGGGGGAAAAACCGCAGATTTATCCGATCGCACCTCCAGACTTGTTTGCGAGTGGGCCACTGGTTTTGTTTGGCAAAAAGACCGATCGAACTAACGGCCAACTTCGCATCCGCGGCACTCTTGCGGGCGGCAAAACTTACGAGCAAGTTTTACCTGTTAATTTTGCTCCATCCGGCGGGCGGCAGCGGGAGTCAACATCAGTCGCAGCAACCGCTACGGATTTTGGCAATTCGGGGGTAGCTCAGCTTTGGGGTCGATCGCGAATTAAAGATTTAATGAATCAAATGTTTGGTGGCGAGACTCAATCTCTGGTGGAATCTGTGACTAATACTGCTCTGACTTATCGGTTGCTTTCGGAATACACGGCTTTTGTGGCTGTGAGCGAAGAAGTGCGAGTCGAACCAGATGGATCTCGTCGCCGCGTGCAAGTGCCTGTGGAATTGCCGCAGGGTGTCAGCTATGAAGGTATTTTCGAGTCGGAGGGGGCAGAGCAAACTAGGGGTGGCACTCGCAGCGTTACCTTGACTCCCCGCCCGGCACCGGTGAGTCCAGCTCCTGCTATGCCGCGGCAGCCCGGTTACGGTGAGTCGCAACGCCCGAAGTCTTTGGTCTCTCGCCTCCAAGTAGTTAGCGCCGAAGGGTTGGATGCCGGGGCAATCGCCGCTTTGACTCAATACCTGCAATCGGTTAATCTCCCGGCGGGGGTTAGCGGTGAAACGGTGTGGGAGTTATTGGTACAAGACGGTCGCGTTGCCCGAGTGGCGATAGATACTCAAACCTCGACGCTGCAAGCAACAGACGCCGTAGAAGCTCTCAAGAGGGCCTTGAGTTCCTGGCAACCTCCTGCAGGATTCAAGGGCACGCTGCGCCTGAAGTTGCGAATTACGGTTGAGCCTTAAGGAATGACTTTCTATGTCAAGAAACATTAACTTTTAATTCAAAAATACCGAAAGCGCGATCGCTACCGCGTGGAAGATATAAAATCTTTATTAAGAGATTGCCTTTAAACAGAAAGTGATGTTAATGAAATTTATACCGTTTGAGGCAAACGCTAAAACAGTTTCCTTTCTGAAACAGTTTCCTTTCTGAAACAACCTTAACAGTAAAGATTTCTGGATCGAAACCCCCCAATCATAGAAGGTATGATGCCCTATGGAAGTTAGTGAACTGCTCAACAATTACGAAAAAGGAGAAAGAGACTTTACTGGAGCCGACCTCAGCGGGAAAGACCTCAGCGGAGCAATCTTAATCGGAGTCAACCTTTCGCGAGCTAATCTTTCCGGGGCGAACCTCAGCAGAGCGTTTCTCACCAAAGCAACACTCAAAGATGCACAGATGCAAAGAACAAATCTGACTTTTGCCAAAATGGGCGAAACCCAACTTTCGGGTGCAGATTTGACAAAAGCTAACTTGAGTGGAGCTTTTTTGGTAAAAGCAAAATTGCCCAGAGTAAAGTTAAGCGGCGCAACTTTAACTAGCGCCAACCTGCGGGGTGCTGTGTTGTGGAATGCCAATTTGTGCAGCGCCGACTTGCAATTAGTTAACTTACTGGGCGCGAATTTGACGGGCGCTAATTTTAAGTGGGCAAACCTTTACGGTGCAAGGCTCAATAGTGCAAAACTTTTTGGAGCTCAATTAACCGGAGTCAGTCTGCGGCGAGCGCAGTTGACAGGGGTAAATCTCTGCGGTGTAGATTTGAGCGGCGTTAACGTGAGCGAAGCTAAACTCATGGGAGCTAATTTGGAAGGCTCGAATTTGGCGGGGGCGAATTTCAGCGCGGCCCAGTTGCGTGGGGTGAAGTTGGCGGGTGCAAACTTAACCGGGGCTAAGTTGAGGGGAAGTTGTTTGAGAGGGGCAAATCTGAATTGGGCAAAGTTGTGTCAAGCAGATTTGATGGCGGCAGATTTGAGCGAGGCGACGTTAATAGGAGCTAATTTAGATAATGCTTTGTTGACGGGAGCTATTTTGCCAGAATCTACTAGGCGCTATTTTTCCTTAGCTGGGGCTGGCAAAGTCAATTCTTGGGAAGTTAATGAGATTAACGGTTGATTGTTGACTGTTGACTGTTGACTGTTGACTGTTGACCGAAAGCATCCAGGATACAAGCCCCCGGATTCATCTGTGGAGAAAGAAAAAACCTGTATCCGATAAAGGAGCCCCCGAATTTATCTCGTGCAAGTCAATGCTTAAATCTAAAATCTAAAATCTAAAATCTAAAATCGATTGACTGTTCACTGATGACTATGACAATTAATTTTGGGGTGGTGCTGGTAACTGCGGCATCGGAGGTGGAGGCGGAGAATCTGGCAAAATCTCTAGTTGAAAACAAGCTGGCTGCTTGTGTGAGTTTGTCACCAATTCGCTCGATTTATAGTTGGCAAGGCGAGATTCATTCCGAGTCAAAGTGGCAGTTGGTGATTAAAACTGATTTGGCTAAATTTGAGGCTTTAAAAACAAAAGTTCAGGAACTCCATTCCTATGAAGTTCCCGAAATTATTGCTATTCCTATTATCGCTGGCAGCGATGCTTATCTCAATTGGCTGGGACAATCTTTAAGTTTGTAGTCAAGATTTTTGTCCTAAATTATCCAATGAAGAGGGACGGAATTCTCTACTAAAAATGGTCAGAAACCTAGGAATTATGACTGGTAGGGCCGATGACGCCGATTTTGTGGCGAAAACTTAGTTCGCCGCCGAACCAGCCTGTAATGCCCAGCAAGGTTGCCACGACGATCGATATAGCTAAACCTGTGTATACGATCGGCTCAGCCGGATTTCCTTGTCGCAACAGCAAGTTAATCAGGGTAAGTACCATAACCGCCACATTGCCGCCCATGTGCAACCAACCGGCACTGCGATCGCGCACTCTTTTAACTTTGAAAAAATCTAAAAAGCCCGTGATTGCTGCCAAAATCCCCGCAGCAAAACCGACACCCATCAGCCAAACCGAAGCTCTGGCCCAAAACGGATCGCTTGTGAGCCAATAACCGATGTCCGTGCCCGCGGCTCCTACTAAAAAGGCTACCGGAAAGATGACGATGATGGGGTGGATGGGATGGCCTGCAACTGAAAGCGTACTCGTAATGCCGGCGTCGCGATACTCTCTGTCGTCACTTTCTAGAATCGGCGGAATATTGGGATAAGGGGTACTATTTCTTTGATTTGTTTCCATGATTTCTAGCGATAAATTTTGTACAACAAAGCCGTTTTTATTGGATTGAACTTAATCCCAAATCCGTTCGCCATTTTCGTCAACGCGGGCCTGCCGAATTACGTCAGAAATTTCGTCGGCGTCTTTGACGTGGTGCAAAGCTTTCTTTTCCCCATCGGGTTCTTCGACGATCACATAAGTTGGAACTGTAACAACATCTCCCACGATGTCGGGTACGTGGTCTACCGCCAGTTGCTGTGCTTTTTCTTCAATGGTTTGCGGTTCGTCGGAAATACGATCGCCCGGATTGACCGTGCGCTCCATATCTTTGCCTGGTTTGTCGATACTCATAAAAACCTCTCTGGTATTTCTAATTTTTTGCTGACTCTAATTCCTACTATTGAACGAAAAATATCCCTGCACAAACATCTCCCGACGGGTGGAAGTTTCAGTTAGGGCGATCGCAGGCAGCCTCTTCCTGTAGGTAGAGGTTTTTCGATTTGTTCGGAAAAAACTAAGCTAAAATCTAAGCATGATATTTTCCTTCCCTTTGAGTTGCCCATGAAAAGTTACGATTGGATTGTTGTCGGCGGCGGCATTACTGGTGTGGCACTGAGTTACGAACTGGCAAAAAAAGGTTTTGCTGTGCTGCTTTTGGAACGAGATGCTACCATGCAAAATGCTACTCGTTTTAGTTATGGCGGCTTGGCTTATTGGTCGGGAACGACTGATTTAACTCGGCAATTGTGTCGGGAAGGTATCGAACGCCACCGCCATTTATCTGCCCAATTAGAAGCTGATACTGAGTTTCGCGAGTTAGATTTGTTGCTGACAATTGATGCGGGCAATGATACCGAAAAAGTGGCGTCTAATTACGCGCATTTTGCGATTGTTCCGCAGCTTTTGAGCGTTGCAGAAGCTGGCGAGTTGGAACCTTTGCTGAATAAAAGTGCGATCGCCGGAGCTCTGACGGTGCGTCACGGTCACATTTCGCCGACTGCCACAAATAAAGCTTATTGTCAAGGGTTTCTGCGGTTGGGAGGAACTATAGAATTTGCTGAAGTAATTGGGTTTATAGAAGAGGGCAATCGGATTTCGGGAGTCAAAACGGCACAGGAAAGTTATACCTGCCAAAATACGGTTATTTGTGCTGGAGGTGGGAGTCGGAGTTTGCTGAAAGCTGCGGGTGTTTCTGTGGGAGTTTATTTTACTCGCACGGAGATTTTGGAAACTGCACCTGTGGATTTGAAACTCAGGACTTTGGTGATGCCTGCGGTATTAAAACGTTTTGAATTGGAAGCTAAATCTAGTAAAAATGAGGTGGATTTTCTTTGGGATGAACCTGGTAAAGAGTTACAGCCACCGATTTTAGATTCGGGTGCAATTCAATTTAATGATGGGAGTTTGCGGATCGGGCAATTGTCGCGCACTTTGAGCGATTTGAATGCTAAAGTCGATCGCGAAACCAGCGAAACGGCAATTCGTGCAGGAATCAGCAAGGTTTTGCCTGATTTGGCAGGTTTACCGGCAAGTTGGCACGAGTGTAGTGTGGCATTCAGCGCGGATAATTTGCCTGTAGTGGGGCCGATCGCCGATCGCCCTGGATTGCACGTTTTTTCTGGTCTCAGCAATCCTTTGACTATTGTACCTGCTTTGGCTGAGCGATTTGCGAAGGCGGCGGGGGGAGAAGAAGATAGGGCGATCGCACTTTTGTCTCCCCATCGATTTATGGCAGAAGGAAGTTCGGCAACGCATTCTGTAACGGATGTCAGGAAGAAGGAAGAAGGAAGAAGGAAGAAGGATAGATGACTAATCACTAATGACTAATCACTAATGACTAAAAAAGGCAGCGCGACAATAAATGTAGTACCTTTGTCGATCGCACTTTCCACACTTATTGTACCGCCGTGCAGGTCAACGATGTGTTTGACAATGCAGAGTCCCAAACCCGATCCTTTAATCTTGCCTACATTAGCACCCCGTTCAAACTGCTGAAATAGTTTTCCTTGATATTCCGGTGTCATCCCAATTCCCTCATCTCGAACGCACAAAATTATTTGTTGGTTTTCGCAGCTTAAGTCTAAACTGACCTTCCCACCGTTGGGAGAATATTTAATAGCGTTTGAAAGCAAATTAGTCAGAAGGTGGTGCAGTAGTTTGGCATCGAGATTGGCGTGCAGCGGATTTGTGTGACTGCGGAAATATAGTAGGTGTTTGTCGGTGACGATAGGTTGCAGTTCTTCTAAAATAGAATTGCATAAATCCGTCGCATTGATCGGATTTAAGTTTAAGGAAATTTTCCCGGATTCTGCTTTGCTAAGCATTAAAATATCTTCCAGCAGCCCACTCATATTACTGACGGCTTTTTTAATTCGGTCAACATTTTTATTGCTAGTTCCAGGGTTTCTCTGCAAGTCGCTATCTTCTAACATTTCAGCCGATAACTGTATGGTAGTTAAAGGAGTGTTTAAATCGTGGTAAGCCATTGAAATAAAGCGCGATCTATTTGCGCTTTTTTCTGCTGCCAACGCCATTAATTTTTTCAACCTGACCGCTTCTTGATGTTTGCTCAATGCTATCTTGATAGTGGCGTGCATTTCTCTTTCTTTAAAAGGTTTGAGTAGGTAGCCGTAAGAACCAGTATTTTCGGCTCGCTGCAAAGTTTCGTCGTCAGCATAGGCAGTTGTATAAATAATTGGTATATCTAATTCTTGATTAATTATTTCTGCTGTTTCTATGCCGTCAATGTCGCCTTTGATAACTATATCCATTAAAATTAAATCGGGTCTTAGTTCGTGGGCGCGCTGGATTGCATCCGCTCCTGAAGAAACTATATCGGCGATTTGATATCCCAATTTCTCTAGTTTTGGGGATAAATTTTTAGCAATTAACAGTTCGTCTTCGACAATCAAAATCTTAATTGGTTTTTCGGCAAAACTCATATTATTACAATCTTTGAAAGTAGTTTAACTCGTTAAATTTTAAGTGAAAGGATGTACCAAATTCTCTGGATATTTCGATGGTTCCTTCTAACTGCTCGGTTAAAGTACAGACAACTTGAAACCCCATCGAATGAGTTTTCCGAAAATCTAAGTTTTGAGGAAAGCCAATGCCGTTGTCCTTAACTAAGAGGTTGATTTCTCGATCGCCTGTTTGATAGCATTCTACACTAACTGTACCAGTTGTGCCATCAGGAAAAGCGTGTTTCAGGGTATTTGAAACCAATTCATTGGCAATTAAACCGCAGGGAGTAGCCGTTTCAAGATTTAGGGAAATTGGCTCAGCTAATACCTGCAACTGAATTTGGTTGTTGCTAATATTGTAAGAGTGAAACAAATTACTTACCAAATCTTCGAGATATTCACCAAAATTAATTTGCGCTAAATTAGTCGAACGGTACAGTTTTTCGTGAATCAGAGCCATAGAATAAAGGCGATTCTGACTTTCTTCAAACATTTTGCTTACTTGCGGATCGGCAACTGTGTTCGATTGCAATTCTAACAGGCTAGCAACTACGCAGAGGTTGTTTTTGACGCGGTGGTGAATTTCTTTGAGCAAAATTTCTTTTTCTCTGAGGGAGTTTTTCAAATTTGCTTCCGCTTGTTTGCGATCGCTCAGTTCAGCTTGCAGTTGCTGGTAAAGTAGAGATTGCTGAATGGCGATCGCCAATTGATTCACCAACTGCTGAAATAAATTGATTTCCCATTCTTTCCAATCACGAGGTCGATCGCATTGATGGGCAATAAGCAATCCCCAAAGTTTGCTGTGCTGAATAATCGGCACTACTAACTTTGCCTTAACTTGAATTTGTTTCATAAACTCCATCACACAAGGTGTAATGCTGGGAGAATCCAGTTCGGAAATTGCAGAAATTCGCCCTTGCAAATAAAGCTGATAACTGTCAGGGGGGAAAACCTCTTCGCCAAAACATCTATCTATGAGTTGGCTGCATCCTTCTGCCACGGCTTCAGCAATGACTCGCCCGCCGCTTTTGGGTAAAAGTTGATAAACCAAAACTCGATCGGCTAATAATACTTGCTGGAGTTCGGCAACCGTGGTGTTAAGAATTTCCTCTAATTGCAAAGACTGGCGGACACGACGGGCGATCGCCTCCACAAGCCGTTCTTGCTCGAACTGCTGCCCTCTAGCGAGTTCGGCGTATTTAGAATTGCTAATATCAGCGGCATAACCAATAATTTCGATCGGAATGCCCATGCTGTCAACCAATAATTTTAGTTCCGTCCTTAGCCAGCGGTAACTTCCGTCTTGGTGTAGAAAACGATACTCGCAAATGCAATTTCTTTCCTCGGACAAATCCAAAAAATTTACTAGAAATTGTGGCCTATCTTCAGGGTGAATCCGGCTCGACCAAAATTTACAATCTGCTAACAATTCTTGGGGATAGTAGCCAACGATTGTCTGAACGTTGTCGCTGATGTAAGTAGTACAAAAGTCCCCCGTCGGTGCGGCGGTAAAAATTACCGCCGGATTAGAACCCAGCAAAAATTGCAGGCGTTCTTTTAACTGCTGAAATTCCATTTCTGCTCGCTTACGATAACTGATATCTTCGATCGCCCCCATACTGTAGAGAGGAATGCCCTCGCGATCGCGGATCAGCGTCACCGTTAAGTTTGCCCACATCAGCTCGCCATTCTTTTTAATCAAGCGTTTTTCCCTTTGGAAGCGAGAAATCTTGCCGTAGATCAACTGCTTGACTTCCTCTAAATCTGCGTGTATATCTTCTGGATGCGTGAGTTCACTAAAAGTCATGCTAGCCAACTCCGAATCGCTGTAGCCCAACATCTGGCGGTGAGCTTCATTCACTTTGATCGTGCGGTAGTCGCGCACGCTTGCCAAACCAAGCGCGATCGGAGCATCGTCAAATAAGTTGCGAAACTTTTCCTCACTCTTTTGCAATGCAGCTTCTGCGTGTTTGCGAGCGGTAATGTCTCGGGCTACCCACATCACCCGATCACAATCCAGTGGCGAAATACTGGCATCAAACCAAAATAATTTGCAGCCAATTTCCATGCTGTATTCAACTCTGTGGGTTTCCCCAGATGCTAATGTTTGGCGAATGTGGGCCAGGGCAAAATTAGCTTCCGCTTCTGGGAAAATTTCGGCGAGGGTTTTGCCCAGTACTTCCGGAGCAGGTTTGTACAGCAGTTCGGGAGCCGTGGGGGCGATTTTGAGGTAGCGACCGCTTGCGTCGAAAACCAGCACGATATCCGTCATGGCGTTAAACAGCGCCAGCAGTTCGGCTTCGGAGTTTTGAAGTTTTTCTTCGGTCAATTTGCGATCGGTAATGTCGGTGTCAGTGCCAGTCAGGCGTAATGCCTTGCCAGAAGGCGATCGGATCGCGCTGCCGCGGGCAAGTATCCAGCAGGTGCTGCCGTCTTTACGCACCATCCGGTGTTCTACTTCATAAATTTCTGTCACACCCTCTAGATAAGCATTTACTGCTTCGGCGACGGAAACTTGATCGTCGGGATGAACGTGAGACGCCCAATTTTCCATGCGGTTAGGAATCTCTGCGTCCTGATAGCCCAACAAAGCTTTCAAAGACGGAGCAATGTAGATTTCGTCGGTTTCCAAATTCCAGTCCCAAACCCCCACTTTGCCGGCCGATACTGCCATTTCGTACCATTGTGTCCGCTGCTGCACTCTCTGTTCTAACTCTGTATTGAGCTGCTGCAAAGCGATTTCTGCTTGTTTGCGATCAGTGACATCCCGGCCTGCTGCTTGATACTCGACGATTTGTCCGCTCTCGTTGAATATAGCCCGATCGATCCACTGCTGCCAGCGAATTTCCCCGCTCGACAAAATTACTCGATGTTCGCAGGTAAAAATAGGGTTTTCGGGAGACACAGAAGTATATTGCTGTTGAAAAATTTCTCGGTCTCCTTCTGGCAGCAGCGACATGAAGCATTTGCCGAGTAAGTCGAACTGCTGCAAGCCGAAATAACGGCAGTAAGCTTGATTGACAAACGTTATTTTACCGTTGGGGAGGTAGCGGCAAATCAGTTCGGTTTGGTCTTCCACAATCGCCAGGTAGCGCGCCTCGCTCTGCTGCATGGCATTTTCGGCATTTTGGCGATCGCTGACTTTTTCTAGTTCACAATTACCCTCTAACAGTTCGCATTGTTCCTGGAGTTTTGCCACTTCTTGATGCAGTGCCTCTATCCAGCTATACATTGCTGGGCGAATACTTTTTTCACTGATTAAACCTACGAGCTGGCCCCGTTCATCTACAATTGGCAAGCAATCGATCGAGTATTGACAAAATAGCTTGAATGCGGTAGTAATATCTGTAAATTCTGATTCTTGTAAGACAATTAAATTCCGCGTCATTGCCTCGGCAACTTTCATGCCTTGCCATCCGTATTCGGCCGCGGCTAAGTTCAGCACATCTTCCGGGCTTAGCAGTCCGACTAGCTGATTTTCATCGACAACTAAGACGCAACTAATCGATGCTTTTAAATTTTCGTTTGAGTCGGGAAGTGCAGGGGCATTAGGCCGTGAGCAAGGGTCGATCGCCCGACGCATCAGGGCGATCGCCTCTGGGAGCGAAGTTGAGGGATCAACCGTCACAGGGTGGCGATCGACAGCTTCGTCGGGCGATCGTAAATTGGCCGACAAATTAGCAAGTTCCATTAGTCTTGGTCAAAAAGTATTGCTAATTAACTTTAGCAACACTTTTCGTCATCAGCCAGATGACTGAGGAATGATGAGCTGCCTTATTTTATGCCAAGGAGAATATAAGTTTTCATTCCCCCTTTGCCCTTAACTTCAATAGTTCCCCGCTCCTGAAATACATATTTGTGTTCCAATAACTTATAAGTAGTTTCGCTGACTTGAATCCGCCAAGGCAAACCGTGAGATTCCATGCGAGAAGCAATATTTACTGTGTCGCCCCACAAATCGTAAATAAACTTTTTTATGCCAATTACTCCGGCAACAACCGGGCCGCTATGAATCCCGATGCGGATGCTAAAATATTTATTATGGCTAGCATTAAATCGGGCTATTTCTGCTTGCATATCTAGGGCCATTTGGGCGATCGCCTCTGCGTGGTCTGCCCTGGGTTCAGGGAGCCCTCCCACCGCCATGTATGCGTCGCCGATGGTCTTGATTTTTTCTAGGCCGTGCTGTTCGCACAAAAGGTCGAATCCTGAGAAAATCTTATTTAGGATCTCCACAAGGTCGATCGGATTCATGACGGCCGACAAAGTAGTAAACCCCACAATGTCTGCGAACAAAACAGTCACTTCAGGAAAGTATTCGGCAATAGTAGTTTCGTTTTGCTTGAGGCGTTCTGCTATTGCCTTGGGCAAGATATTTAACAGCAGCTTTTCTGATTTTTCTTGTTCTTCCCGCAGGGCATCTTCTGCTTGCTTGCGTTCCGTAATGTCGTGGTAACTCCAGACTCTCCCGATAATTGTATCTCCCAGCCGCTGCGGTTGCGAATAGCGTTCAAAAAACCTGCCGTCTTGAAATTCCAACAAGTCGTAACTTTCGGCTTCTGGCTGATCGTAAAGCGATTCTATTCTCTCTTGGAATGCTTGGGGCTCTTTGAGTTGGTTCAGGACAAAGGCGATCGTTGTGGCGTCGTCTCGCAGTGCCATCACTTCATCGGGTATGCCCCACATTTCCACAAATTGTCGATTGAAAGTGACAATTTTTCCACTCCTGTCAATCGCTAAAATACCGTCCGCAGTAGAATCAAAAGTTGCTAGCAGTAGGGACACAGATTTTGCTAGAGCGTCTTCGGCCATTTTTCGAGCAGTAATATCTCGCAAAATAGCGCGAATTGCTACTAGGGAACCTGCCGCAAATTTACAGCTTATGCTACCTTCTAGCAAAATCTTTTCACGATGTTTAGTGACAAATATTAGTTCAATCGAATCTGGATATAATGTATTTTCATTAACTGTTTTTTGAGTGATAGCTTGATATAATATATCCAGATATTCGGGGGAACTGTTCGGATGAATGATATCAAAAACAGTCATTTGATCAATTTCTGCTTCGCTGTAGCCCAGAGTTTCTCGCCAAGCCCGATTTACATACAAAAAATGACCGTCCTCTCCAATACTTTGAATCAAATCAGTAGCATTTTCAAATAAGTCTCGCAGTTGTTCTTCGCTTTCCCGCAAAGCTATTTCCGCTTGCTTACGCTTAATAAATTGACCTAGTTGGGAGCCGATAGTTGCCATTATCTGGAGCAATTCTTCATCAAAACACTGCACTTCGCGGCTAAATAAAATCATCACCCCCAACACAGACTTTGCAGAATTTTCAGGGTCATAGTCGCCCCAAATTGGGAAACCAAAAGCTCCGTGTAGTCCTTCTTCAGCAGCGATTTCGCGGCGCATACAACTGTCGCTTTTTGTGACATCGGCAATCCACTGAGAGGAACCGCTGGCCCAAACAAAACCGGGTAATCCTTCGCCAAACGCACAAGTCATTTGTTCGGTAAATTCGGCAAACTTGGGGATAGAAACTGAGCGTTTTGTCCAACTGGCGACGCACCGAAGCAAATTGGGATCGGAAACCGCAGTTATTCTCTTAGTTTCTGACAGCAGTTTTTCCCCAGATTCGGGCATCCAAAGTTCGGCCGTATCCCATCCCAAGCTGTCGCAAATTACGGGGAGAATTGCTGCTATAGCTTTTTTGATGGTTTCGGATGCCGACAGGATGCGAGTGGCGACGTACTGAGTTATTTGTCGCTGGCGGGCGCGCTGTCTATCTGTGACATCGCGGCCGATGTACACGAAATCTTGAAGGGCGGGCAAAGAGCCAGAAATACCTTTAATGTCAGTCGAAATCGCCGTACAGGAAAACGAAACTGTTAGCTTTTCTCCGGTTTTTGCCGTGCAAATTACTTCCGCGTGAGTTTGCGATTGTTGAGTCTCATCTTGGCTAACTGCTTGCAAAGAGGAGCCAAAAGCAGCAAGAGTGTCTATTTGCTGGCCTACTAATTCTGATTCACTGTAACCGAACAAATCTTGAGCAGCTTGATTGACTTTTTTAATTTTTCCCGATGCTGTTGTTACCAACAAAACTTCGGCCATTGAACTAATAATTTTTTCAACATAATTATTAGTAGCCGCTAAGGTACTCAATAAAATATCCATTTCATTGGTAGCTTGGACGAGAGTTTGTTCTAAAGCCATCCTGTCGCTTACGTCTTGAAAAAATATAATTAATCTATGATGATTTTCCTCATTGGTGAACTCGACAATATACATATCAAAATAAAGCCGCGAACCATTCTCTAATAGTCGCGTGATCGCTTTTAATTCAAAATTTGGCAACCGTTTTTCAAAAATATCGATTAAAATTTCTTCAGTTCCCACTAATTCTGGAAAGGGAATGCGAACATCGTTGCCGGCGACTACTTCTTCGGGACAGTCCGCAAACCGCTGCACTTGCAGAGAGATTTCTTGGATTAAAAAGTTTTTATCCAGTGCTAGGTACTCCAAGTGGTGTGGAACTAACAGTTTTTTTAACAAGGTTTTCATGTGAGATTTTTAGTGTTGAATGCGCCCTCTGGATCTAATTATCGAAAGTGAATCTATTTATCTCTGTTTCTCAAAGGGAATTCTGACTAAAAAGGTAGTGCCTAACCCTATCTTGCTGGAAAATTCGATTTGACCTCCGTGCAAATCTACACACTGCTTGACTATCGATAAACCCAGTCCTGTACCCGGTATTTTTCCGACATTTTTGGCTCGATAATAAGATTCAAAGAGTTGTTCTTGGTCTTCTAGAGGAATGCCAATGCCTGCATCTTTAATTTTAAATTTAGCTTCTTCATTATTCTGACAATTTAATTCAAAATAAATATGGCTGTCGAGGGGCGAATATTTGACCGCATTTGACAGCAAATTTGTCAAGATGTGCCGCAACAATTTGGGATCTAGTGCGGGCAACTGTTGCGTTTCCTGCGAGTCGATATCATTTTGTGTCGCGGGCGTAACTAATTCTTGATAAATAAAATTAATTGTATGATTTTTTCCATGACTAATTTTAATTGATTCTACTAACTCGCTGCAAAATTTTTTTAAGTTGACTGGTACGGGATATAATTCGAGTTTTCCTGCTTCGGCGCTGCTGAGCAACCGCACGTCATCTAATAGCTGAGCCATTTGTTGAGATGCTGATTTAACGTGTTGCAGGTATTGTTGTTTTTCCGCGTGGGTGAGGTCGTCGCCGTAGTCTTGGAGAATTTTAGTAGCAAACAATACTGTACTTAAAGGATTGCCGAATTCGTGAGCAATCATCGAGAAAAAACGAGATTTTACCTGTCTGAGTTCTTGCTCTTTTGCCAAAGACCGGCGAATTTCTATTTCTTGTTGTTTGCGTTCTGTGATGTCCCTACCTATATAAATGAAATCGTAAAGTCCCTCTAATTCTGTCTGAATTGCCGAACAGGAAAATTCTACCCAAATTTCTTCTCCTGCTTTAGTAGTGCAGACTATTTCTAGTTCTCTACGCAGCTCTTTTTGAGACAAAATATAGCTATGGCGAGCTTGGTAAATTAATTTTTCTTCTGCTAGTATTAAAGACAGGGGTTTGCCAATGAATTCTGCTTCGCTATACCCAAATAACCATTGTGCCGATTGATTGATTGTTTTGATAGTTCCTAATGTAGTTGTCACCAACAAAGCATCGCCCATCGAACGAATAACTTTATCTATATAATCTTTAGAAGCGGCTAAGGCACTAACCAAAAGATTAGCTTCATTCGCCCTCTGAATCAACGATTGCTTCATTACCATCTTTTCGGTGGTATCTTCAATCAAAATTAGCAATTTACTTGGCAAATCTTCTTGTTCCTCTTCATATTTGATAGCCAACATATCAAAGTATAAAGGGCGGTTCTGGTCGGCAAACCGAGCGATACCTTTGACTTCAAAACCGGGCAGCCGTCCCATAATGATAGACATGAGGATATTTTCAATGCCAATCAGTTCGGGAAAACTCAGGCGAGCATCTGCACCGGGTATCGCGTCGCCCGGAGTATCGGCATAATGCTGCACTTCGGCGGAGGTTTCCTGAATGATGAAATGGTGATTTACTAGAAAATACTGTGTTTGTCGCGGGCCCAACAGCTTTCTTAACAGGGGGTTCATACTTGTTCTACCATTGTGTAAGCTAGTTTGTAGAAAATTTCGTCAACGTCTTTGCCTGTTTTAGCAGATGTTGTGCAAACTGCTATTACTTTGTCTTGACCTATCGAATGGGACATTTCCACTAGCAGCGCCAATTTTTCCTCGTCAACCAAGTCTACTTTGTTCAAAGCGACGATAATTGACCCTTTAGGGTTGACCGAAGAATAAAGCTGAATGTGTTCGGAGATTCGCTCAACGGTTTCGGAGCGGCTGACATCGGCAACTATTAAAACGCCGCTAGCTCCCTGTAAGTAAGTCGGTGCTATTCCTTTGAATTTTGTATGTCCTTCTAAGTCCCAAATCAGCAACTTTGCAGTCACGTTTTCCCGCTGTTTTACCCCTTCTAATTCTACGATTTTGCTAGAAATTTTTACTCCCACAGTGGAGAGGTATTGGTCGCTGAATTGCCGATCGACAAAACGGCGGATTAGGCTAGTTTTACCCACGCCAAAATCGCCGATCATACACATTTTTTTAGATATAGTAACTGACATAATTATTTACTGTTTATGGTCTTAGTTATTGGTTCAAATACCACGCATCTGCTTAAAAGTCGTGGTTGATTGGGTTCCACGTCGGCAGGAGGATGGGGGATGCCAACCGTTTGGAGACGCTTCGGGTCAGCACCTTGCCGCACCAAAACATCTCGCACTGCTGTGGCACGCCTGATGGACAACTGTTGATTTGTAGCAATTTCCCCAGTTCGATCGCTGTGCCCAATTATCTTAATCTGTTTTTGAGGATATTGATCCATGAAATTTTTGACACTGGCGATCATTTCTTCGTATGTTGAGTCTAATGTTGCCGTTCCTTGCTGGAAGTAGATGCGGGTTGTAATTTTCAGCGGCTCTAATTTAACTGTGCTAATCACCGATTGAACACCGGGAATTTGCTTCAGGGACTGAGCTATTTTCTGTCCGTCTGCACCCTCTCTAACTGTCCCCTCGACAGTCACTTTACGATCGCTATACCGCGTCGAAATAGAAACGCCTTCTTTCTGATTCAAAACAGCGGTAATCCGCTGCACCTCAGCCGCCGTCAAAACTGGATCAGGGGGAACATCTACAGCTATAATTTTATTATCTAATTGCAATTTCGGTGCAGTTGATGCGGCTATTTTTGCAGCTTGTTCCCGCAATTCTTGATTGGGCAACTTTCCGGTTAACTTTAATGTTTTGCCATTAACTGCAACATCTAAGCGGTAAACTGCTAATTCGGGAGTTGATGCTAAAGCTGCGATGGCATTGGCTTCGAGGCGGCGCTCAACGCTGCTGCGGTACTGATAAATTCCCCAAGGTACTAAGATTAAGCTCAAGGCGGCTAAACTGATAGCAGCTAGGGCGATCGGGGGTTTTGTTGATTTTTCCGTTTGTAGCGGATCGAATAAAGTTTTTATACACGGGTGCAGCGACTCCGGTATAGTACCGGGGTCGCCGTTAAACTCGTGAATTACTTCAGCATAATTAAGAATGAGATTACTAACGGTTTGTCGTATTTTTTGGATGAACAAGTTTGGCGGTTCTCCTTTAATCACGACGGCCATGTAGCAATATCCCGCTACTTCGAGGATAATTTTTGAGTCGCCGTATTCAATTTGATTTAGTTCGGAAGATTCCCCCGGCTGCACGATACACTCGTTAACAAAGCTGCGAATAGCTGTGAGCATTCCTGCTACCATTTCGGATTCTAACTGGTAGCTTTCTGTGTTTTGAACTTCGGAAATTATCAAGCCTGATGCTTTGTGAATTAAGAAGGCTGCTTGGACGGTAAAGGGTACTGATTCTTTGAGGATTAATTCAGCTTCGGAGACTCCTTGTACTTTGGAGCGAATTTTTCTCTGGAATCCTTCGACGCTGATGGCATTTGACACTTTTTCATTGATTGTCTTGATAGCTTCTGCCATGTATCGGGAAATCGTACTGCCAATTACGGGATAGAGGGCATCCACCATAGAGTCGCGTTCGAGTTTTATTTGAGCTGTAATCGCTTTGCCCATTTCCGGGGCGAGGGCTTGGGCGATCGACTCTTGGTCAAGGCGAATTTGCTCTTTAATTGCCATACCGATTTCTGGGGCGATCGCCTTAGCAATATCCGCTGGGGAATTCACTATTTGTTGAGCAAGCGCGTCGGGAAGGAGCTCAGCTATTGCCGCACTCATTGCTGACTTGTTTTCCTGAGTTTTTGCCCTAATCACTTCGTCAATAATTGGCCCGATCGCCTTAACAACTTCTTCTCTCGAATCAGCAATTTTGCGGCTGAGAATTTCTGCGATCCAAGGCAACATCAACTCAATCAACTCTTGGGGCTCGTAGATTTGGTGCTCCAATTTCCCTAATTTATCGTCGATTGTTGCCATCAGGTGGCGCACCCCCGGCAAATCGTTTTCTGCCAGCAGATTTTTGACTTGCTCGATATCCGAGATTTTCGAGCCGAAAATCAGATTTTGCAGCGTTTCCATGGCGCTGTCGGCTTGATTTAAGTCCTGTTTAATTTGGTCTAATATTTCTGTCGGCTGTTCTAGTAAGTTTGGGATTTCTAGAGCCGAAGCCATCGCAGCATCTAAATATCCAGTTTCTAGTGGATTGGAGACTGTGGAAACTATGGGATTATCGGGAATTTCCGAGGATTTTGACTCAGTTTCGGAAGCGGAAACATCCTGTAAATGCCGATCGAACCCGTGGGATTTTTCACCCTGTACTTCCTGTAAATAATCTTTCGTTGTCAAGTTAGACAATTCTGCGACAGGCTGTGATTCCTCCTCCAAATCCGGCTGGGCGATCGCGGAAACATCTATAGTTTTAGCTGAGGAATAGTCTTTTTCCAGTTCTGAAGTGTTGAGTTTGTGAGTAGCGAATAGCAAACTTTTGAACTCGTCTGCAACAGACGGGGCATCGCTAGACTCGGGTTGGCTAGATCCAGTTTCGGGTACACTCGCTGCAACTTCCTCTGGCGCTTGCTCAGAAATACCTAACAAATCCATCAACCCGCCGAGGGCCCCAGCTTGATTATTTTCGTCACTGCTGTCATCTTCGGGATCTGCATTTTGCTGCTTGGAAGCCGCAAAGATTTTGAGATCTACTAACAGATTCAGCAAGGGTTCTAGCTGGGTTGCTGCATCAGCAGCAGACTCGTCAGGTTGAGAAACAAAACCCTCTAACTCATTTTCGTCAGCCGGATTTTCTTTCGGTAAAGCCATGCGTTATTATCCGTGATGGTGGCGCTCCGGCAACAGAAATTCGTTATTTAACTTATTATCCGCAACGCCTTTAAGTTCGGGCACAAATTCTGTTCCTTTGAGCCTCATACCGAGTTCAAACAGAATTTCTGCCATGTCGTCTCTGGAAACTTTAACATCTCTGAGCATAGAAAAGCGACGATCGAGCTCTTCAAAAACCTGTGTTTTCAAAGTGCGGGTTTCTTCAGATAGTCGCTCTCTGGTTTGGGAGAGTTCGTCGCGAAGCGAACTGGTTTGATTGTCTATAGCCTCGTCGAGGGCTTCCATGCTGCTGGAAAATTTGCGGTTAACGCGATCGACTTGCTGACGGATGTCTGCGCTTTCTTCTTGGGTGTTTGATGTGAGCGATTTAACTTTTTTTTCTAACGAATCAACTGCAGCCCTCATTTCTCCTGAAAGAACTGTTTTTACTTGTTCGATGCGAGTTTGCATATCTTGCTGCATCATCGACAAGTCGGAATCTATTTTATCGAAGCGATTGTCGTATTCTCTAAGCTGCGCTCCAAAAATTATATCCCGGATCTGGTCGATATTTCCCAGCCGTTCGCGCATTTCTTCTTTAGTTATTTCGGCCATAATACCTGGAATCTCCGGAAATTGTGAGTTTAAGAACTGTGCTAGTGATTTACTACCGTTGTTGGTGGCACTAGCTTTTTTGAGTGGGGGGGGCTTTGATTTTTTGAACTCTCACCCCTGCGTCAGGGATGGGATTTTTTAGAGTCTTGACTCTAAATATCCTGAGATTCAAATTTTTGAGCCTGGTCTTGTCACCAAAAATGGCGGTTGGCTATCCTTGGCTTGCAGCAAGCTCCTAGAAGCGTAGATTTTGCTGCTATACAGCACAGCGGGGTAGGTTTTAATGTCTTGTACTGACATCCTCAATGATATCGCATCTTGACAGTGCCTCATACCACAGCGCTTGAGTCCCGGCAAAAAGCGGGCGGGCTTGCTCCACGTCCCATTATATATAATATATAACTCAAAAGCTGCACAGATCGCTCGCCGATCGACTCCGAGGGATGTTGCCTTTGAGCAGAAAGCACTTATACAGCCGAACTCGGCCCATCTCTCCCCCTCGAAGCCTCTTCTCCTGCGATCGCCCTATAAAAATTCATAGGGCCCGATCGACAGCGATCAGACCCAATAATATGAGAACTTTGTTTTTTCTAACAAACGAGATGTGTTTCCGGTTGAGAACTGTTACTTACTAGGGTTTACAACTTCTGCAGCTTTACTTTTAATCCGCAACTACAACTATGTCTGACTCGACTGCGGTTTGGCTTGACTGCTCGATCGGCAGTTCGCCACTATTCCAAGTTGTGTTCGGTTAATTTCTGCTGCGCCTGGGAATCTAGACCGGAGACACCATGTCTATATCCTCGAATTTTCTTTCTAAATATAGCGACCTCCTTTCTCTTTCTGTCCGGGTGTCTATTATTAAGTTAGCATGGCCTTTCGGAGGAGTAAAGCACTATTTGCAAAACTTGATAGGTCTTTACATTACTAAGTATAATGATATGAATATCCAAATAGATGTAAGTTAGCACTCACGCACTCCGAACAAAGAAACCGGGTTTTTTCACCGAGATTGAGGATTTTAAGCAAGTATTTTGGTTAAAAAACCCGGTTCCTGGACACCCGTGCGTAAGTCCTATAAATTCTATTGTTGCTACATCTTTACATTCTTAACAGTTCTTGTCATGACTATTTCTCCTAAGTTTCTCACTGGCAGCCAAATCCGCCAAACATTCCTCGACTTTTATGCCCAGCGGGGACATAAAATCTTGCCGAGTGCTTCTTTGGTGCCCGAAGATCCGACAGTGTTGCTGACGATCGCCGGAATGCTACAATTCAAGCCGATATTTCTCGGACAGCGCGCCGCCGAATCACCGCGCGCCACCACTTCTCAAAAGTGCATCCGCACCAACGACATCGAAAACGTCGGCCGCACCGCCCGCCACCACACGTTTTTTGAAATGTTGGGTAACTTCAGTTTCGGGGATTATTTCAAGAAACAGGCGATCGCCTGGGCGTGGGAACTTTCCACGGAAGTTTTCGGTTTACCAGCGTCGAATTTGGTTGTTAGCGTTTTCCGAGAAGATGACGAAGCTTTTGCAATTTGGCGCGATGAAATTGGCATTCCGGGCGATCGAATTCAGCGCATGGGAGAAGATGACAATTTCTGGCAATCCGGCCCGACTGGCCCCTGCGGCCCGTGTTCGGAGATTTACTATGATTTCCACCCAGAAAGAGGCGACAATATTGACCTCGAAGATGATAGCAGGTTTATTGAATTCTACAACCTGGTTTTCATGCAGTACAATAAAGATGCAGAGGGCAATTTAACACCGCTGCAAAATCAAAATATTGATACTGGCATGGGACTGGAACGGATGGCGCAAATCCTCCAGAAAGTCCCCAATAATTACGAAACAGATTTGATTTTTCCGATTATTCAATCGGCGGCGGAAATTGCCGGGATTGATTACCACAATAGCGATGAAAAAGTCAAGGTTTCGCTGAAAGTAATTGGCGACCATATTCGGGCTGTGGTGCACATGATTGCGGACGAAATTCGCGCGTCGAATGTTGGTCGGGGTTACATTTTGCGCCGGTTGATTCGCCGTGTGGTGCGTCACGGGCGACTGATTGGAATTCAGGGCGAATTTACGGTGCGGGTGGCTGAAAGTGCGATCGCACTTTCGGAAGCTGCTTATCCCAACGTGCGGCAGCGGGAAGCTCAAATTAAGGCGGAATTGGCAAGGGAAGAGGCGCAGTTTCTCAAGACTTTGGAACGCGGAGAGAAGCTGCTGGAGGAAATTGTCGATCGCACAAAACAGCAAGCAAACCAACAAATCAGCGGTCAAGATGCTTTCACTCTTTACGATACCTACGGTTTCCCTTTAGAACTAACTCAAGAAATTGCGGAGGAACAGGGAATTACTGTGGATTTGGACGGCTTTGAAGCGGCGATGAAGGAACAGCAAACTCGCGCTAAAGATGCTCGCCAAACAATCGATTTGACGGTGCAGGGCTTTTTGGATAAGTTGGCTGAAACTATCCAGGGAACTGAGTTTGTCGGTTATGCTGAATTGTCGAGTTTAGCTGAGGTGGAAGTTATCTTAGTTGACGGCAAATCTGTCGAAGAAGCAGCCGCCGGTACCGAGGTACAAGTTGTTTTGAACCAAACGCCTTTTTATGCTGAATCCGGCGGACAAATTGGGGATAAAGGTTATTTAAACGGCAGCATTCAGGGAGAGAATGGAGAGGGTTTGTTGGTAAGAGTTGATGATGTGAAGAAGGAATCGGATTTCTTCGTGCATTTCGGCTTTGTGGAACGGGGAACGCTGAGAGTTGGCGATAGTATTACGGCGAAAATTGACAATAGCGGTCGCCGCCGAATTCAGGCTAACCACACAGCAACTCACTTATTACAATCAGCTTTGCGAAAAATTGTAGACGATTCGATTTCGCAAGCTGGTTCGCTGGTATCGTCTGAGAGATTGCGGTTTGATTTCAATTCTCCGCGCGCTGTCACAGCAGAAGAGTTGCAGAAAATTGAGGATTTAGTTAATAGTTGGATTGCTGAGGCGCACGCTGCGGTCGTTGCAGAAATGCCGATCGCCCTTGCGAGAGAAAAAGGCGCGACTGCGATGTTTGGCGAGAAGTACGGCGATGTGGTGCGGGTAATCGATTTTCCGGGGGTTTCGATGGAATTGTGCGGCGGAACTCACGTCAGCAATACCGCAGAAATCGGGCTGTTTAAGATTGTTTCCGAAGCGGGGGTAGCGGCGGGAACTCGCAGGATTGAAGCGGTTTCCGGTCAAGCTGTTTTAGACTATTTGAACGTGCGGGATAAGGTAGTGCGCGATTTGGGCGATCGATTTAAGGCTAAGCCTGAAGAATTGCCGAACCGGATTACTAATTTGCAGAATGAGTTGAAGGATACTCAGAAACATTTGGCTGCTGTGAAGTCGGAATTGGCGATCGCGAAATCCGACCAGTTGCTGAGTGCGGCGGAGGCGATCGGCGAATTCAAAATCATTGTAGCTCAATTGGGAGATGTGGATACAGAAGCGCTGAAAACTGCGGCGGAAAGATTGCAGCAAAAGTTAGGAAATGCTGCGGTTGTTTTGGCATCAATTCCTGAACCTGATAAGGTAAGTTTGGTGGCGGCTTTTAGTCCAGAAGTCAATAAGAAAGGATTGCAAGCTGGCAAGTTTATCGGGGGAATTGCTCAAATTTGCGGCGGAAAAGGCGGCGGGCGGCCTAATTTGGCGCAAGCTGGGGGACGCGATGCAAGTAAGTTGCAGGAAGCGTTGGAAAGTGCTCGCAATTTGTTAGTTGAAGGATTGGGGTAATCGGCCTTTTGTGTGGGGACACGATTCCGTGCATTAATGTCAACAAACACGTCAAACCCGCAGTCCGACAGGGTTTTAACCCCTGTCGGGCTTTCGGCTTAAATTGACACGACGAAAGGCACAGTGCCGTGTCCTGCTTTGCTACTTAATATTGAGGTACAGACGGGTCTACTTCTTCACTCCAAGCAGTAATTCCGCCCTTAACATTAATCCCCTCAATTCCAGCTTCCTTCAAAATCCCCAAAGCCTTCGCAGAACGTCCGCCCATTTTGCAGTGTGCAATCAAGCGGTGGCCGTTCAACAATTCCTTAACCTTAGCGACACCTGCGCCGTGTTCGATATCCGGCAAAGGAACCAAAACCGACCCAGGAATTTGACAAATTTGATACTCGTTGGGATTGCGAACATCCAACAATACAAAATCCTTCGCACCGCTGTCGATTAACTCCTTAAGTTCTTTGACAGTCATCTCAGGAATTTTCGTTTGCTGGCTTGCTTCCTCCGCTTTTGCTTGAGGAATGCCGCAGAATTGTTCGTAATCGATTAACTTTTCAATTACCGGACGCACTGGATTAGGCCGCAGTTTCAATTGCCGGAACGTCATATCTAAGGCATTGTAAAGCAACAGTCTGCCGCTCAAAGTAGTGCCTTGACCCAAGATAATCTTGATAGCTTCCGTTGCTTGGATAGAACCGACAACTCCGCACAAAACGCCTAAAACGCCGCCTTCGGCACAAGAAGGAACCATCCCTGGCGGCGGGGGTTCCGGGTACAAATCGCGATAATTCGGGCCGCCTTCGTAGTTGAAAACTGTTGCTTGCCCTTCAAATCGGAAGATAGAACCGTAGACGTTGGGCTTGTTTAAAAGCACGCAAACGTCGTTCATCAAATAGCGAGTCGGGAAGTTGTCCGTACCGTCGATAATGATATCGTAAGGAGTGGCAATGTCGATCGCATTTTCGGAACTAACGCGAGTTTCGTACAAATCAACTTGACAAAAAGGATTAATTTCTAAAATCCGATTTTTAGCCGACTCAATCTTCGGTTTCCCAACCCAAGAAGTGCCGTGAATTACTTGGCGCTGCAAATTGGAATGGTCTACAACATCAAAGTCTACAATCCCAATGCGGCCAACACCGGCGGCTGCTAAATACAGCAGCAACGGCGAACCGAGACCTCCCGTACCGATGCAGAGCACGCTGGCAGCTTTGAGACGCTTCTGCCCATCCAATCCAACTTCTGGCAGGATCAGGTGGCGAGAGTAGCGTTCGTATTCTTGTTTGTTGAGCTGGATCTCCTCCAGATTAGGATTTAGCATGATATTGTGTGTAGCGCAGATTTTGAATTACATCCTATCTGAATCTTTCGCATTTTTACGTGTTTGTTATTTTTACTAATTATTTCTTAATCTCAGTCGGTTCCACTAGGCGAATTTCCTCTGCTTGAAAGTTCCCCTCTCCGTCAAGACTCCAACTGCGGAGGTCTTCTGAACAGCCTTGTCGGACTGACACAATGATGTAAGAGTATTGGGCCCAGGCCAATGTTCGATCGCACTCTGAGGGCACTGCGGGACAATCCGTATGGGAATGATATATACCGATAATATCCAGAGTGCGATCGCGCCCGTGTTTCATCGCCTGCAACATATCTTCGGGCTTTATAGCATATCTGCGTTTTTCTGTCAATTCTTTTTGGTCAGGCCAATTCTCCTGGGCCTCAGCACTCCAAGCATTCTCAGTCGGCCAAACTTCTACTATATTTTTAACATCGCCAGTAACTCGACCGAGCAACAAACCGCAGCATTCTTCAGGATAAGCGCTTTCGGCGTGGGTACGCATGGATAAAATATGAGAGTCGGAAAGTGCGATCGGCTGCATAGGATTTTATTGTAGATTTTATTGTAGTTTTTTTTGTAAAGTGCGATTCCCTGCGGGATAGCTACGCTTCACGGGCTTTTTTTAAATTGTGGAACAGGCATCTTGCCTGTTCAATAATGGATTTTCTGGAGATGTCTATTGATTTGACATTCCTGTAGCTGTTTGCAAAATACTTCTATAAGCAATAACAGCTTCTGTTTGGTTAACATATCCTACATATTGACTCAATACAGAAAAGTCTAACTCAGGCAAAAATTCACTGCTGGAAATTAACTCATAACCAGACTCCCGCAAGTGGTAAAGAGAAAATTGATCGTTAGCCCAAAACCAGACTTCAGGAACCTGCCAACCGCGATACACCTCCAGCTTGTCAACACCGCCGCTAGTCAGAGCAATTTCTATCACAATATCCGGGACTTCTGCAAGTAAACCTAAACAGTAACACTCATCTGGTTCCGCACCCCGTCTCACAGCTTCGCGGCGAAATGTAGTATTTCCGTAACCGTTGAGATTAATTAGCCTTTCAAACGCATAAGTTTCTATCAACCGGGCAATAATTGTTTTAAGCCTTTCATGTTCTGGCGAATTTGTCATAATAATTTCTAACGTTCCTTCCAAGTACGTCATTCTGGGAAATTCATCGACAAATATATCGGAAAGCTGCTCGTATTGTTCCCAAGTCACATCATATAGAATGACGCGCTGTTCAGTCGCTGGAGCGAGAGTTTTTGGATCTAAAACTAGCATAATTAATAACCTGCACTTAAGATATCTCAACGTTAGATTTTTTCGTTCCTTCTCAACTTCTTCTCTGTGTCCTCTGCGGCCTCTGCGGTTCGTTAAAAAAGTTCCTATATAAATTTAACGAACCGCGAAGACGCTTATGACACAAAGGAAGAGAAGAGAAGGGGAAAAAGAGTTAATTCAATCAAGTCGGAGTTTGCTGCAACTCAGGCCGCTCATCTGGAACGATCGCACCTTCGACAGGACACACCTGCAAACAAATACCGCAGTCAATACAGGTATCAAAATCAATCCAAAACCAATCAGTACCCTTGACATTTTTGCCAGGGCCGGGATGAATACAAGCAACCGGACAAGCGCCAACGCAATCAGCAACTCCCTCGCAAATATTCGTAACAATAGTGTGTGCCATAGTGTTCTCTCAAAACATTTTAGTTAGATCGGGAATTAGCAATTAGCAATTGGCAAAACCTTCTCTCAATCAGCAGGATACATGATATCATATCCGGTGATTTTTAACCAATTACCAACTACTAATTACCAATTACCACTTAGGCTAATTTACCGTTTCAATTGTTGGCAATCCTTCGGCATTTACCCAAGCAATTTGAGTAATTCGTCGATCGCGCGCGTATTCCCGCGCCCCCTCCTCCGTCTCCCGACTCTCCAAATCTATTTCCACCCGAACTAGGTGAGTAGACTCTCGGAGTTTGCGAGCGTAAGCAAACGCGGCGGCACTAGCTTCAGGAGTTTGAGCCACAACCAACCAGTCGCTAGCTGGCGTCTGGCTGGGCAATTGCCCCTCTGTCAGCAAAACTTGGTGCAACTCTTCAATATTTAGACAAAACCCAATGCCGGGGGAATTTTGCCCTTGCGGGTCGAACAGTCCCAACAGTTGGTCGTAGCGTCCCCCTTGTCCTAAAACTCGCTGTCCTGTCTTGCTGCTGCTGACAACTTCAAACACAATTCCAGTGTAGTAGTCAAATGTTTGAATTAAACTCAAATCGAGGTGAATGTGAGATTTGAGATTGGGAATTTTTGACTGACATTGGTGCAGCAATTCGATCGCTGATTTGAGATTATTTAACGCGGCTTGCTGCGGCACATCTAAATCCAGCTTGGCAACAATTGGCAACACTTCTTCTGGCCGGCCGCGCAAGTCAAACAACAGCAGAGCTCTTTCTCGCAATTCCGTTGACAGCGGCAAAGTTTCCAAAGCAATTCGATCGAGATTGGCGATCGCCCCCCGAACTTTTTGGCGCACGTTTGGCGGAAACGGTTCCAGCAATCTTGCAGTCAAGCCCGCTTCTCCCAAAACCAAATGCCAGTCATCAATTTCCAAGCTCTGCAAGCACTCAGACAGCAGCAGCAGCACTTCCGCATCCGCAACCGTCCCCCCCGCGCCAAGCAGCTCTACGCCAGCTTGATAGAACTCCTGTTGCCCGCCTGAGCCAGTATCTGGGCCTTTGCGGAACACGTTAGCGTTGTAGTAGAGGCGCTGAGGCTGCCAGCGAGTCCCTGCCATCCGCATTGCAGCCGCGCGCGCGATGGATGCTGTCAATTCCGGCCGCAAACCAAGTTCTCCATCCTCGGCGTCTTGCAATTGAATTAAGGTCGATCGGTCGATCGCGCCCCCAGCCATCAAAGTCTCCAGCCTTTCTAGAGTAGAGGTAATAATCCGGTGATAGCCCCAGCGGTGAAAAACCTGCTGTAAGCGCCGTTCGATCGAAATTTTTTGAGCAACGTCAAGGGGCAATAAATCTCTTGCACCGGATGGGGGTTGGTGAACCATATCAATTTTAGATTTTAGACTTTAGATTTTAGATTGGGCTTAGAAGCTTAGCTTTAGGGGACGGTGTGAAAGTCGAACCAGGCAAGCTTAACATTCGACTTTAACAAATTAATGTGTCATATCAATTTTAGATTTTAGATTTTAGATTTTAGATTGGGCTTAGAAGCTTAGCTTTAGGAGAGGCTGTTAAAGTCGAATCAGGCAAGCTTAACCTTCGACTTTAACAAATTAAGGCGTGATAGCGTTTTGGTTTGCATGGGAATAATCATTTTCCCCGTCAGTGCGATCGTCCCGCTCTTTCTGGAGCAGCCACGATCGCGGGACGATCGCACTGACGGTACAATTCCGATTGGGTTCCGAGGTGATCTCACCAGTTCTTGATGATTTTGAGCGAGATCACTTTACTGCTGAGCAGTTTACCAATTTCTAAATATTCCCGACTCACAACTCACAACTTCTCACTTCTTCTTCCCACCAAACAAACTTGCAAAAAATCCTGGTTTCTCGTCACCTTTTTTGGCTTTTGCGGAAGCTTGTTCCAGCTTTTTCTTAACCTCCAAAGCCGTCGGTTCTTCAGGATTTGATGCCAAAGCTTTGTTCATCTCAAGTTTTGCCATTGTGGCTTGATTTTGTTCAAGGTAACACATTGCTAACATAGCGTGAGCCTTGCTTTGTTTTGGATCGCGCTTCAGGGCTTCCCTCAACTCCAAACTTGCTTTAGCGTAATTTTTGCTGTCCATAAATCCTTGAGCTCGGCGACAATAGGCGTCGGTTCGCGGGTCTATGACCGGAATTGGGGTTGGGGTTGGGGTTGGGGTTGGGGTTGGGGTTGGGGTTGGGGTTGGGGTTGCATCTTTTATGGGTGAAGCGGGTGTAATCCCAACACCACCAAGGCGCTCTTTTCGCAGCAAATAAACCATGTTGAGTTCGCTAATTTGATCGATCGCCTCTTGCGTTTCCTTAACTGATTCGTACTGCTTGAGAGCGAGTTTGCTAACTGCTGTTTTGTAAGCTTCTTCCCAATCTTTAGCGGTAGCTAACTGTTTGGCTGCTTCGCTTTCAATGTGCATTTTCGCCTGTTCTTTAACGACGCGCTTGGCGATGGCTGCTAATAGCAGGCTGTATTCTTTGCGATCGCTTTCCTTAGAGAATTTGTTGTAAGCCGGATTGACTACTTTTGACAAAAATTGGTTAGCCCAATCTTTATCTGCTTGGCTTTCAAAAGAGCAAGTATCCGAATGCAACCGGCGGGCGATTTTCATGTAGCGCTTGCGGATGTCGTTAAACTCGGCGTCTAAGGGAATTCCCAAAATTGCGTGCTGATCTGTAAAGTCATACTTGAACAGCCCTTTTGTCATTTCAAAAGACATAACTTTTACTCTTCCTTTCCTGGCTTTTCACTATTCTTTAATGTAGCTTGAGTCAAGGGGTTCTGACCCCCGTACTACCCCCGATCTATTGCTGGGGGGCGCTACTTCCAAGAAGATAAGGGAGGAACGGCTAGCAGTGCGCTGCTGAGTTCGGCGTGTATTTTGCTGTTTGTGGCCAAAACCCGACCCGAGTTCATCTCAAAGGCACTGCCGTCATAAGCTGTAACTTGACCTCCGGCTTCGGAGACGATGAGTACACCTGCTGCTACGTCCCAAGGGGCGAGTCCCCGTTCCCAGTATCCGTCCGATCGCCCCATCGCCAGGTGTGCGAGGTCTAGGGATGCGGAACCGCTGCGCCGCACGCCTTGGGTGAGGTGGGTGAGGTGACAGAATTCGGCATAATTATTGTCTGCTGTTTCCCGTCGATCGTATGCAAAGCCAGTGACTAGCAAGCTGGTTCTCAATTCTGAGATTTGGGAAACTTCGATCGGCAAACGGTTGCAGGTTGCTCCCAATCCTTTGCCTGCCCGAAACAATTCATTATGAAAAGGGTCGTAAATTACTCCAATTTGTGGTATACCGTCGATTAAAAGTCCGATCGACACGGCCCAAAAAGGATATTGGTGAGCATAATTTGTTGTGCCATCCAAAGGGTCGATCGCCCACAGGTATTTGCTGCTGGCATCTCCTAATTTGCCGGATTCTTCGGCGAGGATGGCGTGGTCGGGTACGTGGCGGCCCAGAATTTCTAAGATGACGGCTTCTGAGGCTTTATCGGCTTCTGTGACTAAATCGCCCGATCGGCCTTTTTCTTGAATTTTTTCTAGTTTTCCGCAGAAAGAGTTGAGGACGGAACCGGCGGCTAGGGCTGCTTCGGTGGCTATTTCTAAGAAGTTTTGCAGTTGATTGTCTGTCATTTGTTAGTTGTCAGTTGTCAGTTGTCAGTTGTCAGTTGTCAGTTGTCAGTTGTCAACAATTCCCAACTGACCGAAAGCATCCACGATACCCGCCACGTGATTCATCCGTCCAGAAATAAAAACCTGTACCCGATGAAACTTGCCCCCCGAATTTATCGGTGGGGTCAATGCTTCAATCTAAAATCTAAAATCTAAAATCTAAAATCGATTGACTATTTCCGATTTTGCTGGCGAAATTCTGCGGGAGTTTGGCGCAAAGCTCGTTCTGGATTCCACAAGCCTTTACCCATGAGTCTCGCCCATTCTTGAGCGTTGATGAGTCGCTGCTGATATTTGGTGTTGGGCGATCGCACCGAGGCCAGGGCATAACCTTCTTTGACTAGCAGTTCGTTGAGCAAATTTTTATCTTGCCACAAGTAGGCTAGTTTGCGATCGAACTGGTCTTTCTGTTCCATGTCGGATTCTAACAATACCTGTTTTCCCCTAGTTAGCTGTTCTAGTCTTTGTTTGGCTGCTTCTCCCCAAGGCTGCTGTTTTAAATCCGGTGCATCAATACCAATCAGCCTGATTTGTTCTAATAAGGCTATTTTGTCGGCTGTACTGATAACTTCGATTGTTTGCCCGCTGATGGCCCTTTCTACTTTGGCGATCGTACCTTGGGGCATTTCTGGTTTTTGGCAGCTAGCTAACAACAGACAAAGGGCGATCGCACATAATCGATAAAGCATGGATAATTGGTAGTTGATTATTTATCAAATTGCCTTATTCTTCATCCAACGGCAAACCGGCTTTAACTTTACCTTTGCCGAAGTAGCGACCGAATTGCAGTTCGTACACTTCGTCTTCGTCTTGCGTCTCTACCTCGATGTTGGAACGGGGATAGCTGACGCACAGCAGGGCATAACCTTCTTTTTGCAGTTCCACAGAAAGCCCCATTGCTTCTGGCTGGTGCAGTTCCCCCGAATTGACGCGCACCGCACAGGCGGTACAAGCGCCGTTGCGGCAGGAAAAGGGCAATTCTACTCCTTGGTTTTCGGCGCTTTGAAGGATGTAGCGGTCTTCGGGTACTCGCACGGTGTGGCGATCGCCTGTCTGTCTGTTATGAATTTTAATTGTGTAAGAGTCAGTCATGGAATTTTAGATTTTAGATTTTAGATTTTAGATTGGGGTTTGGCGGGCAAACTCCTTTAGATGAAGGGGTTTGCGACATAGGTAGGAGAATCCAAGCCGGCTCGTTTGACACCCTATCCACATTAAACAGTAAATTTATGCCGTTACCCCTTCCCAAATCAGATTTGTTCTGTTAATATAGTTTAGCTGTGGCTAAATGAATTAATTTAGCCCTGGAGAGGTGGCCGAGCGGTTGAAGGCGCACGCCTGGAAAGTGTGTTTAGGGCAACTTAACGAGGGTTCGAATCCCTCCCTCTCCGTTAAACAAGCTGTTCAGGCAAAAAAAACAGCTTGCAAAAAAAATCTCTGATATGAGATAAATAGTTTGATTAGAGCGAGATCCCTTGAATTCTTTGAGAAAAATCAAGGGATCTCGCTTTTATATTTTTGAGTGTAAATTACGGGCGATCGCGGGGAAAAATACGCCCAGATATAATGCCAATACTAGAAAACCATAGTGACCTACACCAATCGCCACCGTTTGCAGCAAAGCGTCGCTTTCTGCTGAATCAATGGCTGTTTGAATATCAGTCGAGTAATTTTAGATTTTAAATTTTAGATTTTAGATAGAGGTAATTTATATCGAACTTAGCATCAGCGAGATTTGCCCCTCTGAACGAAGTACCCTCAGCATTTCCAATCTCTCGAACAATAGCGGAGAAAGACACAAATGCAAACCAAAGATACAGCAGCGACAGCAAACCGAAACACATACCCCAAAACAGTTTGTGAGTGCTCAGAAAAGCGCTCGCCGTTGCACTGAACAAAAAAGCCGCTGCGTAAGTCGCCACACTTCCAGCCGATGCGATCGCAACCTGTGCAAATTGGCTACGAATCCGGGAATTCACAAAAAACATTAACACCCCGCCGATCGACATTCCAGCAATAGCAGCCTGGGAATTATTATTAGTTGCAGTGCCAGCATAGAAAAATCCCAACAAAGCTCCTGATAGAATAGCAGAAATTGTTCGTGCCAATCTACCCGCTTTTGAGGTTTTTGGCTGTTTGCTGGCGATCGCCGAAGCGAAACCAGCAGCGCTCAAAACCCCGTACAGCAACAGAACAAAAGGCCAACTGGGAGAGTCCGGTAGTTGTCCTTGGGCTCCCAGAATCATTCGAGTCAGAACATCGCCCACAACCAAACAAATCGCGATCGCCCCAGCACTCAAAACAGCTATCTGTCGCCTAGAAAGCCCGATTTTCGCACCGAGAAAATTCGCACCCGCTAACTGAGCATTTCTAAAATTGCAGCCTCGAACATCCGCACCGCTGAAATCAGCACCGTTAAGAACTTGCCCTTGGAACGATCGATTTCGTAAAATTTGATTGCTAAAATTATTGGAATCCGAATACTTCATATTAGTACAGGATGCTGGAAAATATATAAATCTGTCAGTTTTCCCCTCCCCGATCTCAAATCTAAAATGGTATGACTTATCGGCCCACGTTCAAACAAATTTGGCATATTCTCGGTCTCGGAATATTGCTCGCACCAATACTACTCTACAACATTCCCTACTTTTTGCGTCCCCAACAAACCAACGAAGCCCGATCGCTCTTTCAAGGAATAGCCTACCGCAGGGAATTTCGGACTAATCCGCGTCCCACCCTAATTCACATTGTTAGCATCGACCTAAAAGCGCCGGGAATAGGAATTTTTGTCACTCCCGGAAACCCAACACCCGATTTAACAGAAACCCATGCCCGCACGGCTACTGAATTCCTGAAAGAATTTAAATTGCAATTAGCAGTTAACGGCAATTTTTTTTATCCCTGCATCGAGGAAGCACCTTGGGATTACTATCCCCGCAGTGGCGATCGAGTAAATAATGTCGGACACGCCATTGCCAAAAGCCAAGCTTATTCTCAACCACATTCAGGCTTTCCAGCCCTTTGTTTTGATGCCAAAAACCGCGCTCAAATAATCGAAAACGGCACTTGTCCTTCGGGAACAGCCTATGGAGTTGCCGGAGATACTTTGCTGGTGAAAAATGGCAAAGCCGTAGCACAAAGTCAGGAAGAACGCAAACAGGATAAACCCTATCCCCGTGCAGTCGCGGCGATTGACAAAACAGGCGACAAGTTGTGGTTAATTCTGGCAGACGGCAAGCAGAGGCTTTACAGTGAAGGGCTGAAATTGAGCGAAATAACTGATATTTCGATGCGGTTGGGAGCCGAGACAGTGCTGAATTTAGATGGCGGCGGGTCGGTAACTTTTGCAGTAGCATCGCCGTCAGGAGCGAAACTGTTGAATGCTCCGATTCAGAATAAAATTCCCATGCAGGAACGTCCAATTTCCAATCATTTGGGATTTTACGCGCGAGATAATGATGCCTCCGCATACTCAAATAAATAGGGTACTGATTGCCTTAATTACTAATAGAAAAGTTCGCTTAAATACCCACAAAATTTCTTGTTCAGCAGTAATTTTTTTTTAAATCTGCCCAAAATCCGGGAATAATTGCTAAAATTGTAAATAAACGTAACAAAAATTTATAATTGGCTTATGAAAATTAACGAAATCCAAGCAGCGCTGCAAAGTTCGGATTCTCAAGAGAGGCTGCGGGGGGTAACGGCTCTGAGAAACTGCGATTCTGCGGTGGCGCTGCCGATGTTGCTGAGCAAAGTGGACGATCGCGAGTTTATGGTGCGATCGTTCGTGGCGATGGGATTGCGACAGATTCAAACAGGGGAAGCTTTTGCGGCGCTGTTAAAAATGATGCAGTTTGATCGCGATCCAAACGTGCGCGCCGAAGCCGCTAACTCTTTGTCAAGGTTCGGAACTGAGGCAATTTCTCATTTAGTGGAAGCTTTTCGCCACGATGACAATTGGCTCGTCCGCCGCAGCATTATGGCTCCGCTGTATGAAATGCAGTGTCCTGATGCAGTATTGGAAATTTGTGCGATCGCTCTTGGCGGGGAAGATTTACCAGTTCAGGAAGCAGCAATTGACGGATTTGGTCTGCTGGCAAATACCCCGAAGCAAGAACAGGCATTGCAGCAATTATTACCTCTAGTAAGTTCGGATAACTGGGGAATTCGGCTGCGAGTTGCTCGCGCGCTGAGCAGATTTGACAATCCTCAAGCTCGCGCTGCTGTGAACTATTTGGCAAAAGATCGAGATCATCGGGTTGCAGGTGCGACTTTGGAAGCTTCGCTTTAAAACAAGGGCTTACAAGCTCAACTGTGCTATCTGCGCTATCGTGCCGAAAAAAACCCGGGTCAGGGAATGTTTAAGCGGTTCTACGGCGAGGAATGGACTGAAGAGTATATTCACGGATTTTTGTTCAATTGGGAACAGAAGCTGGCACAATTGGTAAGTAACAAGAATTAATTTTAATAGAAGCTTCAGCCACTACACTAATAAGTGTAGGTTGGCATGAGGAAAATGCCAATGGTCAAAAAAAATCGCAATGTAGTTAGTTCCAATTCAGAAAGTAAAGTCAAAGTCGGACTTTCGCTGACTTCTTCTAGTGCCGATCGATTAAACGTGATCGCTCGCAAGCTCGGAATATCAAGGTCGGAACTCCTAGAACGCTTGGCACAAGGCGCTCTGGATATTTCTAAGGACAAGACGGAAGTTACTGTCACTTGGAAAAAAGGTGAAGAAACGGAGGTAGAGGACCCCGACTTGCAAGGGGAAACAGCCGAAGAAAGCGAAATTAATGACGCTGTAACGGCAGAAACTCTATCGGACTCGGTGAGTGTAAAGCCAAATCCGTTGCCAGAAAGTTACGAAAGTTTACAGCAGCAGTTGAGTGAACGCGAAAGTTCGATCGCTTCTTTACAGCAGCAATTGGCTACCGAAAAGCAAAATCTCGAAAGCCAATTAGCCGAAACAGTAGCGAAGTCAAGTTACGAAAGTTTACAGCAGCAGTTGAGTGAACGGGAAAGTTCGATCGCTTCTTTGCAGCAGCAATTGGCTACCGAAAAGCAAAATCTCGAAAGCCAATTAGCCGAAACAGTAGCGAAGTCAAGTTACGAAAGTTTACAGCAGCAGTTGAATGAACGCGAAAGTTCGATCGCTTCTTTGCAGCAGCAATTGGCTACCGAAAAGCAAAATCTCGAAAGCCAATTAGCCGAAACAGTAGCGAAGTCAAGTTACGAAAGTTTACAGCAGCAGTTGAGTGAACGCGAAAGTTCGATCGCTTCTTTGCAGCAGCAATTCGCTGAAAAAGAACACCGGGAACACGAGTTTCAGCAACAGCTAGCCGAAAAATCCAGCGCTCTGGAATCTTTGCAGCAGCAATTCGCTGAAAAAGAACACCGGGAACACGAGTTTCAGCAACAGCTAGGCGAAAAATCCAGTGCTTTGGAATCTTTGCAGCAACAGCTAGGCGAAAAATCCAGTGCTCTGGAATCTTTGCAGCAGCAATTGGCCCAAAGAGAACACCGGGAACACGAGTTTCAGCAACAGCTAGGCGAAAAATCCAGTGCTTTGGAATCTTTGCAGCAACAGCTAG